>JAJFMR010000450.1 GCA_020696915.1 Rhizobiaceae bacterium
ATGGCCGCCGCGCTCGAGGTCGGCGCGCCGCCGGACGTCACCCGCGTCAACGAGACTGACATGACCAAATGGGGATCGGACGGCCACCTCCTCGACGTGTCCGCCCTCGTCAACGAGATGAAGGCCCAGGAGGGGGGCATCAACGAGGGCGCGCTGCCGCTGGCGACCTTCGATGGCGGCATCCTCGGGGCGCCGATGGGCATCGCCGCCAATGCCGCGCATGTCCGCGCCGACAAGTTCCGGGAGGCCGGCTATGACGGGCTTCCGCCGACCTGGGAAGAGTTCATCGAGGTCTCTCGCAAGGTCACGCAGCCGCCCTTCTATGCCTATGGCATGGCGTTGGGGCTGGTTCCGTCCGACAGCCTGGGCGACGTCATGTCGGTGGTGTCGGCCTATGGCGGCAGCCTGGTTGACGCGCAGAACCGGCCGGCTCTGGAAAGCGACGGCACGGTCGAGGCCTTCAAGCTGATCAACGCCATGTACAACGAGCACAAGATCATCCCTCGCGGCGCGCTCAGCTGGGACAATTCGGGCAACAACAAGGCCTTCCAGTCGGGACAGATCGCCTATGCGCTGAACCCGACCAGCATCTACTCGAGCCTGATCACCGACCAGAGCCCGTTCCTGAAGGACACCCTCCTCGACCGGCCGCCCGGAGGACCGGCGGGGCGCTTCAGCACTGCCTCCACGGACTTCTACGGCGTCTTCAAGGCCTCGCCCGATCCGGAGCTGGCTACTGGCCTGGTGCAGCATTTCCTCAAGCCGGAGAACTATTCGCGCTTCATCGTCGAGGCGGGAGGACGGTACCTGCCGATCTACCCGGAGCAGCTCAAGGATCCGTTCTGGGACAAGCCGGCCTTCGAAGGCCTCAAGGCTGCGGCCAAGACCGCACAGTCGCAATACTATCCCGGCAAGCTGACGCCTGCGTTGAGCGAGATCGTCACCCGCAGCATGGTGGTCGAGGAAGTGCAGAATATGCTGGTCAAGGGCAAGGAGCCGGCCCAGGCCGTCGCCGACGCGCAGAAGACCATGATCGAGGTGTACAAGCGCCTGGGCGAGCCGATCTGATCCGGCACGCAATCTACGGAAGGTCCCCGGCCGCGGGGACCTTCGAACACCGGGCGGCACGGCGCCGCCCGCTTTTTGCTGTCGGCGCGCCGGCGCCTTGCGGGAAGCCGGTTGCGGCTCAGGCCACCGGCCGGGCCAGATGGGCGAGGCAATCGCCGCGCTCGACCCGAGCTGGGTGGCGTTGGCACACGACGTCCCCCGCGCCCTCGAAATGCACCCGGATCGACTCACGGCCGGGGTTTTCAGGGAAGAGAAGCTCGCCGCAGAGGTCTCCTTCCCTGGCCGCGTCGCCAAGACTGGTCGCCGGAACGAACACCCCGGCATCGGGCGCATACACGTAGGCGCGCGGGCCGAAGATTTGCAGGACCTGCGGTGGCGGCAACGGATCGAAACGCCGCTCGGTCGCGCCGAAGAATGCGAGCAGGCGCTCTACTGCGCCCTCGACCAGCGCGATGCCGTCGCGGGTCAGGGAGCCGGTGCCGCCATATTCACCGTTGAGATAGATCTTGCCGTGCCGCCGGGTCGCGCATGACATGCCGCCGGCCATGCCTGCGGTTTCGAAGATCATCACATGCCGCAGGCCCAGCGACTTCACCGCCGCCAGGCTGCGTTCCTTGACCTCGGCCGGGCTGTCCGGCGAAAAGTGGGTGCTGGCATGAGGCCGGTAGGCGAGGCTGGCGCCTCCGCAATGGAAATCGCCCACCACGTCGACCATCGGCACCAGATGGGTGTGCACGTAATCCGCGATCTTCCAGGTCGGCCCACCGTCGGGGTCGCCCGGGAACGCCCGGTTGAGGTTGCCGTCGTCGAGCGGGCTGACCCGGGTCCCGGCGATCGCTGCCGGTGCGTTCAGGGCGGGGATCACGATCAAACGGCCCCTTATGTCCTCGGCCCGCAACTGCCGGATCATCCGGGTGAGCACCACCTGGCCTTCATACTCGTCGCCATGGGTGCCGCCGGTCAGCAGGATGCGCGGGCCATCACCATTGTTCAGCACCGCAATCGGGATCGGAATGACCCCGTAGGCGCTGCGCGTCACCGAGTGCGGCACCCGCAGCCAGCCGATCTGCTTTCCGGTCGCGTCGAAATCCACCGTCGAGGTGATCTGGGTCACCGAATCCCCCTTTTCCGGTTTGCGCAGCGGTCTGGTCCACGATAATCTTGTCGGACAAGTTGTCAAATATGCAGGGGCGAGACATGTACGACATCCTGATCCGCGGCGGTACCGTCATCGATCCCTCACAAGACATCTCCCGGACCCGCGACGTAGCCATCAGGGACGGCCGCATCGCCGCGCTGCTCGACCCCGGGGCGCCCGGCGACGCCAGGCATTCCGTCGACGCAACCGGCTGCCTGGTCACGCCGGGCCTGATCGACCTGCACGTGCATGTCTATACGCACGTTCCCCTGGGGCTCGACGCCGACCAGCTCTGTCTCAGCGGCGGCGTGACCACGATGCTGGACACGGGCTCGGCCGGAAGCAACAATTTCGACGCGTTCCGCCGCAGCTGCATCGACACCGCGCAATGCCAGGTTCTGGGCCTGGTCAACCTGTCGCGCGCCGGTCTGGTCGCATCGGAACTCGGCGAACTGATGGATCGCCGCTATGCCGATCCGGAAGGCGTCGTCCGGACGATCGAGCGCAATCGGGGCATCGCCGTCGGGGTGAAGATCAGGGCAGGGGCGCACATCATTGGCACGGGGAAGGACGGCTGGGCAAACCTGCACGACGCGGTGCACGCGGCCCGCGAATCGAAAACCTGGCTGATGGTGCACATCGGCGAATGTCCCATGTCGATTCCCGAGCTCGTCAATGAAATGGCGCCGGGGGATGTGCTGACGCATTGCTTCAAGGCCGGGTCCACGCGGATCACCGACGATCAGGCGCGGCTTCATGACGGCGTCCGTGCCGCGCGCGAGCGGGGTGTGGAGTTCGATGTCGGCCATGGCTACGGCAGCTTCAGCTGGGAAGTCGTCGAAGCCGCGCTGGAGCAGGGAT
>JAJFMR010000067.1 GCA_020696915.1 Rhizobiaceae bacterium
GGGCGACCTGGCGGCGGTCGAGCAGGACACCGACCTGGCCTCGACCAGCGCGCCGAAAGGAACCGTCTACTACATCAGCCTCAACCAGAAGAACCCGACCCTCGCCAAGCCGGAAGTGATCGAGGCCTTCAAGTACCTGCTCGACTACGATGCGGTCGGCGAGACGCTGATCAAGGGCATCGGCGAGATCCACCAGAACTTCCTGCCGAAGGGGGTGCTCGGAGCGCTGGAGGACAATCCCTACAAGCTCGACGTCGCCAAGGCGAAGGAACTGCTCGAGAAGGCCGGATTGAAGGACGGGTTCAGCGTGACCATGGACGTCCGCAATACCCAGCCGGTGACCGGCATCGCCGAATCCTTCCAGCAGTCGCTGGCCGAGGCCGGGATCAAGATGGAAATCATCCCCGGCGACGGTAAGCAGACGCTTACCAAATACCGGGCTCGCAATCACGACATGTATATCGGCCAGTGGGGCGTCGACTACTGGGATCCGCATTCCAACGCGGACACCTTCTCCTCCAATCCCGACAATTCGGACGACTCGCCCACCAAGACGCTTGCCTGGCGCAATGCATGGGACGTGCCCGAACTGACTGCCAAGACCAAGGCAGCGCTGCTCGAGCGCGACAACGCCAGGCGAGCGGCCCTCTACGAGGAACTGCAGAAGACGGTCCGCGAGACCGGCCCCTTCGTGATGATCTTCCAGCAGACGGAGGTGGCCGGGTTGCGCGGCAACCTCGAGGGCTTCAAGCTCGGGCCGACGTTCGACACCAACTTCCTGGCGCCGGTCAGCAAGAACTGACCGTCGCCCGGGCGTTCCGTTGAGCGGTACCGGGACGCGTGCGGAAGCGGGGCGCGCGGCTCGGCGCGCCTCGGCGATCGCCTCGACGCTCATACGTTTCGCGGCGGTCGTGGCGGTCACCTATCTCGGCCTGCTCGCGGTGACCTTCTTCATCGGCCGCGTCATCCCGATCGACCCGGTCCTGGCGATCGTCGGGGACCGAGCCCCGGCCAGCGTCGTGGAACGCGCCCGCGAGGAACTCGGTCTCAACCTTCCATACCACCAGCAGTTCCTGATCTATGTGAAGGGCGCGCTGCAGGGCGAGTTCGGCCGCTCGGTGCTGACCACCAACCCGGTGATGACGGACATAAGGCGCGTGCTGCCGGCAACCATCGAGCTGGCGACGCTCGGCACGCTGATCGGCGCGCTGATCGGCGTGCCGCTTGGCGTGCTCGCCGCCGTCCGGCGCGGAACGCTGGCCGACCAGATCGTGCGTATCATCGGACTGATCGGCTATTCCGTGCCGATCTTCTGGCTGGGGCTGCTGGCGCTGCTCGTCTTCTATGCGAGGCTGCGCTGGACGGCCGGGCCGGGACGCATCGACGTGGTCTACGAATACACCTTCACCCCGATCACCGGCTTCTACCTGCTCGACGCGATGCTGCTTCGCGACTGGGCGGCCTTTCGGGACATCTTTGCGCATATCGTTCTGCCGGCCTCGCTACTCGGCTACTTCTCGCTAGCCTATATCAGCCGCATGACGCGCTCCTTCATGCTGAACGAGCTTGGCCAGGAGTACATCGTGGCGGCACGCGCCAAAGGGCTCTCGGAAACGAGAATCGTGTGGGCGCATGCGCTGCGCAACGCCGCGGTGCCGCTGGTCACGGTGATCGCGCTTTCCTATGCGGGCCTGCTCGAAGGTTCGGTGCTCACCGAGACGGTCTTCTCCTGGCCTGGACTAGGTCTCTACATCACCAATTCTCTCCAGAATGCCGACATGAACGCCGTGCTCGGCGGCACCATCGTCATCGGCTCGATCTTCATCGGCATCAATCTCCTGTCCGACCTGCTCTACCGGATGCTCGACCCGAGGACGCGGCCGCGATGAGCGAAGCGGCGCTCACCAGGCGCGAGTGGCTGCTCAGCGAGCGGCCGGACTCGCGGCTCCAGGCGAGGCTCGGCCGCGCCTATCAGTCGTGGTTGCGGTTCTCCGCCAACCGGCTGGCGCTGGCCGGGCTGCTGATCATCCTGCTGCTGGTGTTCGTGGCTGCCTTCGCCGACCTTCTTTCGCCCTATTCGCCCATCGTCGGAGACCTGCGCGGCTCCCGGCTGATGCCCCCCGGCCCCGGGCACTGGCTCGGCACCGACGACCAGGGCCGCGACATCCTGTCCCGCATCATCCACGGGTCCCGGATCACACTCTACGTGGTGCTGCTGGTGGCCATCATCGCGGCGCCGATCGGGCTTGCCGTCGGCGCGGTGGCCGGTTACGCGGGCGGCTTGCTCGACGTGGTGCTGATGCGCATCACCGACATCTTCCTGGCCTTCCCGAAGCTCATCCTGGCGCTGGCCTTCGTGGCGGCGCTTGGCCCCGGGATCGAGAACGCCGTGCTGGCAATCGCCATCACCTCATGGCCGCCCTATGCGCGGATCGCCCGTGCCGAGACCCTGACGGTGCGCAGTTCCGACTACATCGCGGCCGTCGCGCTGATGGGCGCCTCGCCGTCGCGTATCGTGCTCCGCCACATCATGCCGCTCTGCATCTCCTCACTGATCGTGCGGGTCACGCTCGACATGGCCGGCATCATCCTGACGGCCGCGGGACTGGGCTTTCTCGGGCTCGGCGCGCAGCCGCCGCTGCCGGAATGGGGCGCGATGATCGCGTCGGGCCGCCGCTTCATCCTGGACCAGTGGTGGGTCGCGGCAGCGCCCGGCGCGGCGATCCTGATCGTCAGCCTCGGCTTCAACCTCCTGGGCGACGGACTGCGCGACGCGCTCGATCCGCGGGGAAGCGAACGTTGAAGCCGCTGCTTCTCGTCGACGATCTGTGGGTGAGTTTCCCGACCCGCACGGAAACCGTCGAGGCCGTGCGCGGCGTCTCCTTCACGCTCGGCCGCGAGCGGCTGGGCATCGTCGGCGAATCCGGTTCCGGCAAGTCGCAGACCGGCCGCGCCATCATGGGGCTGACGCCCGCCAACGCCCATATCCGGGCGGGCAGGCTCCAATTCGACGGCATCGAACTGCTCGGTATCCCTGCCCGCCAGCGCCGACGGCTCAGGGGCAAGCGCCTCTCGATGATCCTGCAGGATCCGAAATACTCGCTCAATCCGGTGATGAGCATCGGCAGGCAGATCGCCGAAACGCTGCGCTCCCATGAGACCATCGGCAATGCCGAATCGCGGGAGCGGACGCTGGAGATGCTGGAGGCCGTGCAGATCCGCAATCCGCACCGCGTCTACGACCTTTACCCGCACGAGGTTTCGGGGGGCATGGGCCAGCGCGCGATGATCGCCATGATGCTGGTTGCCGGACCGGAACTGCTCATCGCGGACGAGCCGACCTCGGCGCTCGACGTCACCGTGCAACTCGACATTCTTCGCATCCTCGACCGGCTGGTCGGTGAACGCGGGATGGGACTGATCTTCATCTCGCACGATCTGCGGCTCGTCGCTTCGTTCTGCGACCGCGTCGTGGTCATGTATGCCGGCAAGGTCGTCGAGCAGCTGCCGGCCGCGGCGCTGGCCCGGGCCGAGCATCCCTACACGCGCGGCCTGCTCGACTGCATGCCGAAGATCGGCGAGCAACGACATCCGCTGCCGGTGCTGGAGCGCCAGCCGGAGTGGGCGCTTTGACGCCGGCACTCGGGATCATGGGCCTCACTGTCGCCTACGATCGTCACAAGGCGCTCGACCGCATCTCTCTCGAGGTCGAGCAAGGCCAGTCCTTCGGACTGGTCGGCGAGTCCGGGTCGGGGAAGTCGACACTGCTCAAGGCGATCACCGGACTGGCGCCGGTCGAAGCGGGTACAATCAGCGTCGACGGCTCGAAGCTCGGCAGAAGCCGCGAGAAGGCCTTCTACCGCAAGGTGCAGATGGTCTTCCAGGACCCTTACGGCTCACTGCATCCGCGCCAGACGGTCGACCGGTTGCTGCTCGAGCCGCTCGCGGTTCACGGCTTCGCCGACAGCGAAGCGCGCATCAACAGGGCACTGGACGAGGTGGGGCTGGGGTCAGGATTCCGCTTCCGCTATCCGCACCAGCTTTCCGGCGGCCAGCGGCAGCGCGTGGCGATCGCCCGCGCGTTGATCCTCGAGCCGTCGATCCTGCTGCTCGATGAGCCGACCTCGGCGCTCGACGCCTCGGTCCAGGCCGAGGTGCTCAATCTGCTCGAGCAGGTCCGGCGGGACCGGGGACTGACGTTCCTGATGGTCAGCCACGACCTCGCCATCATCACCCATATGTGTGAAAGGCTGATGGTCATGCAGAATGGCGAGGAGGTGGAGCGCCTCGATGCGAGCGATCTCGCGGCGCGTCGCGTCTCCCGCGACTACACGCGCAACCTGCTCGTCGCCAGCGCCGGTTTTGTGCGGGCACCGTGACCTCACCGCGCCGGAACCGCATCCGACGCATTACCGATTGCCCGGGCGAAAGGCTCAACATATCTTCGCTTCGGGCTGCGGCGGCGCGGAACGAGAAGACCAGGGCTCCGCCGCGGCCTTTCCGCATTCGACCATTCCGAAGAGACCCCGCGCTTTTCGGATTTGGTGGTTTGGCAAACGTGGCTCGGAGATCGATCGATGGCCAAGGTTACCTACGAGATCGTCGAACATGACGGCGGCTGGGCGTACCGGCTCGGCACGACCTATTCGGAAACGTTCCCCACGCATGCGGACGCGCTGGCCGCGGCGCGCATCGCCGCCGCCGAACAGCAGGTGGCGGGCACGACCGAAGGCATCGAGTACGAAGACGCCGAGGGCAAATGGCACGGCGAGGTCGCCGAAGGCAGCGACCGGCCGGAAACCGAAATCGTCGACGACGACACTGAGGAGTGAACCCATGGACGTGCTGGTGATCGGGGCCGCCGGAATGGTCGGACGCAAGCTGGTGTCGAAGCTTGCCGCAGGTGGCGTGGTCGGCGGCAGGGTAATCGACCGGCTCATCCTTGCCGACGTGGTCGCGCCCGAGGCGCCCGCCTTCGAGGGCAACATCGACACGGTTCCCGCCGACCTGTCGGAGCCCGGCGTCGCCGATACGCTGCTGGCGACACGACCGCAGCTGATCTTCCACCTGGCGGCCGTGGTGTCGGGCGAAGCGGAAGCCGATTTCGAAAAGGGCTACCGGGTCAATCTCGACGGCACGCGGGCGCTGCTGGAGGCCGTCCGCATGGCCGGCTCAAAGGAGAGCTACGTGCCGAAGCTTGTCTTTGCGTCGTCGATCGCTGTGTTCGGCGCGCCGCTGCCGGAGGTGATCGGCGAGACCGAGTGCCTGGCGCCGCTCACCAGCTACGGCACGCAGAAGGCGATCTCGGAGCTGCTCCTGGCCGACTATTCGCGGCGCGGCTTCCTCGACGGCATCGGCATCCGCCTGCCGACCATCGTGATCAGGCCGGGCAAGCCGAACAAGGCCGCATCCGGCTTCTTCTCGGGGATCCTGCGCGAGCCGCTGGCCGGGCAGGAGGCGGTGCTGCCGGTGGACGACAGTGTTCGCCACTGGTTCGCCAGCCCCCGCGCCGCCGTGAATTTCCTGCTGCACGCGGCCGGTCTCGACACGTCGCGTCTTGGCAGCCGGCGCTCACTGACCATGCCGGGCCTGTCGGCAACGGTCGGCGACCAAATCGAGGCCTTGCGCCGCGCGGCCGGCGAGGCGGCGGTGCGGCGCATCCGCCGCGAGCCTGACGAGACAATCGCCCGGATCGTCGCCGGCTGGCCGCAGAATTTCGATGCCTCGCGCGCGGCGGCGCTCGGCTTCGTCGCCGAGAAATCGTTCGACGAGATCATAAAAGCCCATCTCGAGGACGAGCCCCGCAGCGTCGCTGCCTGAAAAGCGTCTATTCCGCCGGAGAGGGTTTCTTCTTGAACAGCCCGGTCAGATTGTCCCACAGTTCGATCTTGGCGCCCTGCCGCTTCATGATCACGCCCTGCTGGATGATCGACAGAAGGTTGTTCCACGCCCAGTAGATGACGAGCCCAGCCGGAAATGTGGCCAGCATGAAGGTGAACACCACCGGCATCCAGGTGAAGATCATCGCCTGGGTGGGATCGGGCGGCGTCGGGTTCATGCGCATCTGCAGGAACATGGTGACGCCCATGATCAGCGGCCACACGCCGATCTGCAGGAAATCCGGCACCATGAAGGGCAGCAGTCCGAAGAGGTTGAAGATGGATGTCGGGTCGGGCGCCGCCAGATCCTGGATCCAGCCGAAGAACGGCGCGTGGCGCATCTCGATGGTGACGTAGAGGACCTTGTAGAGCGCGAAGAACACCGGGATCTGGATCAGCACGGGCCAGCAGCCGGCCAGCGGGTTGATCTTCTCGGTCTTGTAGAGCTCCATCATGGCCTGCTGCTGCTTCATCTTGTCGTCCGCGTATTTCTCGCGGATCTCCAGCATCTTCGGCTGCACCATCTTCATGTTCGCCATCGACTTGTAGGACTTGTTGGCGAGCGGGAAGAAAACGGCCTTGACCACGACCGTGGTGGCGAGGATCGCCAGGCCGAAATTCGAGAACAGCCGGTAGAACCAGTCGATCAGATGAAACATCGGCTTGGTAATGAAATAGAACCAGCCCCAGTCGATCAGCAGCTCGAACTGGCGGATGCCGCGGCTGACCTCGTATGCGTCGACCTTGCCGACTTCCTTGGCGCCCGCGAACACCAGGGTTTCGACGGTCGCGGCTGCACCGGGCGCAACCTGCATCGCGTCGGTCAGGAAGTCGGTCTGGTAGCGCGGGCGCCCATCGTCGAAATAGGCAAAGCGCGGCTGATAAGGCTCGTTGCCGGGCGGCACCAGCGCCACCGCCCAGTATTTGTCGGTAATGCCCAGCCAGCCGTCGGTCGACTTGCCCGGCCTGACCAGCCTGTCCTCCTCGATTTCCGAGTAGTCGATTTCCTGAAGTCCCTCCTCGCCGGTCACGCCGATGAGGCCCTCATGCAGCACGTAGATGCCGGCCGTGACCGGCCTGTCGAAGCGCGTCACGCGGCCGTAGCTCGACAGCGACACCGGAGCCGTGCCGCCATTGGTCACCGTGTCCGAGATGGTGAACATGTAGTCCGCATCGACGGCAATGGCGCGCCTGAAGGTGAGGCCCTTCTCGTTGGTGAAGGCGAGCGTTACGGGCGTCGACGGCGTCAGCGTCGTGCCGCTCTCCACCGTCCACGGCGTGTCGGCGCCGGGCACCGCCCCCGTTGAATCGCTGCCCACGAATCCGACTTCGGCGAAATAGCCGCTGGCAAGGCCAGCGGGATTGAGAAGCTCGATATTCGGGGAATCGTCGTCGACGGTGACGTGGAAATTCTTCAGCCTGAGATCATCGATGCGCCCGCCGGTCAGATTGATGGATCCCGAGAGACTCGGCGTGTCTATCCTGACGCGCGAACTGGCGGCAACCGCCGCGTCGCGAGTCTCGGCGCCGGGCACCGCGCCCGGTGCCAAGGGCACCGTGGCCTGCGGGTCGCCGGTCGCGGGGGCCTGCGAAGCGCCCGGCACATCGCCCGGCTCGGCCGGCCGCACCTGACCGCCCGGCGCCTGCTGCTCGACCCGCCCGGCTTCGACACGCCCAGCTTCGACACGCTCAGCTTCCACCTGCTCGGCCTCGATCCGGGCCGCCTCGCGCTCGGCCTCGATGCGCGGGTTGACGTAGAACATCTGCCACAGGGTGAGGATCAGCACCGACAGCACGATGGTGATCATGAGGTTCCGGTTGTTATCCATCGAAAACCCTTAGGTGGTGCGCCGAGGGGACAACGCCCTTCGTCTTTCGCACCGGATTGGAAATCCGCAAGCCAGCCCGGCCGGGCCTAGCCCGCCCGGCGAAGGCGCCGCGACAGTTCGGTGCCGATTTCGGCGAAAGGGGCGGCAAGCACCTCCTGGCGACCGACGATCACATAGTCATTGCCGGGCAGCATGTCATCCGCGGCCTTGACGCGGACCGCCTCCCGCAGCCGCCGGCGGATGCGGTTGCGGACCACCGCATTGCCGATTTTCCTGGTGACGGTAAAGCCGACGCGCGGCGCGGCAGTGTCGTTCCTGGCCAGCACTTCCAGCAGAAAAAGCCGCCCGCGGCGTTTTTCACCACGCCGGACGGCCAGGAAGTCTGCCCGCTTGCGAAGCCGCTTCGGAGGGGTCCGGAGAGGCCTGCCGGGTGGCGGCAACCGCTCCGCCCCTCAGGCGGAAAGCCGTTTGCGGCCACGGTTGCGGCGGGCGGCGACGACGCCGCGGCCACCCTTGGTGGCCATGCGGGCACGGAAGCCGTGCCGCCGCTTGCGGACGAGTTTGGATGGCTGATAGGTGCGCTTCATTTGTTTTGATACCGCGGCGTGCGGCCCTTCTTGAGACTGTCACAGTGCAACAGGAGCTTTGCCGGGCATTCTGGGCGCAACACAAGCTGCGCCGGATCGATCGCCCAGCGTGAGCGGGCTTATATTTAGCACGTTTTTGGAAGTCAATCGCGCCAGGCGAACAAGGCAAACGGCGCCGGACAGCCGACAGGCCTGCGTCATTGATAAAGGGGTACCATGCGCTGGTCGCGCAGCGGCATGTTCATTTCCAGGTTCAGGCCGCTTCTCGCGAAATCCAGGACGAGGTCGGCGCCGCATTGCACCGGCAGAACCCGTTCCAAGAGCACCGTGCCGAAGCCCTTTCTGACCGGCGGGAGGACTTCGGGCCCTCCCAACTCGCGCCAGGCCAGATGCAGCGTCCGCTGTGCCGGCGAAAGGGTAACCGACCACCTCACGGACAGCATTCCGTGCGGGGACGAAAGGGCGCCGTACTTTGCCGAATTCGTCGTCAGTTCATGCACCGCCATGCTGACCGGCACGGCGAGGTCGGCCACGAGATCGACGTCCGGTCCCTCCACCAGGACGCGCTGCTGCTCTTCGGTGATGAAGGGCTTCAATTCACGTTCGAGTATCCCGCGCAGCGATGCCATCTGCCAGTAGTCGTCGGTGAGCATGGTATGCGTCTCCGCCAGCGAAACCAGGCGGGCCGCGAACGCTCGCTGGAATTCATCGATCGTCCCGGTCGACCGGGCAGTGGCTCCCAGCAGCGCCTGGACGTTCGCCAGCGTGTTCTTGACCCGGTGATGGAGTTCGCGAATGAGAAGGCGCTGCCGCTCCGCGGTGGCGGTCCGCTCGTCGATGGACGCCTTGACCTCGAGCTGGCGCCGGCGCGCGCGGACGGCCGACCGCACGGCATGAATGAGGGTCGAAGGGCGGAAGGGCCGCTCGAGGACGGTCATCCAGCCGTCCAGAAACGCCAGCCGTCCATCTGATTCGCTGCCCTTGGAGACGAGCAGAAGCACTGGATAGTCGGACCATGGTTGCTGGCTTTGCAGGCGCTGCGCCAAACTCGTCCGGTCGGCGGCGAGCAGCGCCTCCTCGGCCACCACGAGGCAATGGCCCTGGTCCAGAGCGGCGACTGCCTCTTCGAGGCTGCCGCAGACACGCGCTCGCATGTCGGCGGCCTCGATGATCCTGCGCGCCACTTCGGCATCGCGGCCGATAGGTGCGAGCACGATGGCGTCGACGATCTCAGCGGGAGCCGGGCTCAGCATCGTCAAGAAGCACCGATTTGTTGCCCTGGTAGACTGGAGTACCGGTCAGCACCCCGCGGAATTCGGCAAGCGGCTTTCCGACCGCAATGCCTTTCGAGGTTATCGTGAACTCCCGGATCGTGTCTTCATGGTGGCCCGTCCGCTTCTTCAATACCGACACCGCACGCCGGATGCGCCCCTCGCTTTCGAAGAATCGAAGCAGCATGATCGAGTCGCTGAGGTAGGTCAGGTCCACTGGTGCAACCATCTGGCCGATAAGCCCGTGAGCGGCAAGCAGCAGCAGCGTCACGACACCCTGTCGATTGAGGTAGGTCAGGGTCTCGTGCATCTGCAGCACGAGATGCTGTTCTTCGGGCATGGCGTTCATGTAGCCGGTCAGGCTGTCCAGCACGACCATGCGCGCGCCCTTCTCCTCCACCGCCTCCTGGATGTGTGCGGTGAGCTCGCCCGGCGAGATCTCGGCGGGGTCGACCGGCAGCAGCATGAGAGCGCCGCTTTTCACGAACGGTTCAAGGTCCATGCCCATGCCCGCCGCTCGCTTCTTCAGGATTTCCACGGTTTCATCGAACACGATGATCAGCACGCGCCCGCCCTCGAGGAGCTCGTGGTGGACGAATGACATGGACAGGGAGGACTTGCCGGTGCCGGAGGGTCCCATCACCAACGTGCTGGTGCCGGGCTCGAGCCCGCCGCCGAGGGAGGCGTCGATGCCGGTTCCACTACGCACCGGCTCACCATGCGCGGTTACGTGGTGATCGGACGCAACGAGACGCGGAAAAACGCGAGCCCCTCCCGGCCGGATGACAAAATCGTGATAGCCGCCGCGTATCTCGACGCCTCGCATCTTGATGACCCGAAGCCTGCGGCGCTCGGCTCCATAGAGGGGAGCAAGCTGCTCCAGGCGGATGACGGAATGGCTGATGCTGTGCAGATTGAGATCGTCGTGCTCGGCCGTCATGTCGTCGAGCAAAAGGACGGTCGTGTCGTTGAGCAGGAAGAAACTCTTGAGTGCCAGGACCTGTCGGCGGTAACGCAGCGAGCCCTGCGACAGGAGTCTGATCTCCGAGAGGGAATCGAAGATCACGCGGTCAGGCTTTACCCGCTCCAGCTCCGCCAGGGCCATCTGCACCGTTTCACCAAGCTCGAGATCGGAACTGTGGACGAGCGTTTGCTGTTGGGAGGGGTCGAGGCTCAGC
>JAJFMR010000451.1 GCA_020696915.1 Rhizobiaceae bacterium
ATGGAGACCGCCGACGAAGAGTTCCTGAACGGCGCGCTCGACTTCATGGACCGCTCGCACGGGGACGGCAAGCCATTCTTCTGCTGGTTCAATTCGACGCGCACACACATCTACACGTTTCTGAAGGAGGCATCGAAAGGCAAGACCGGATTGGGCATTTACGCCGACGCCCTGACCGAGCTGGACGGTATGGTCGGCCAGCTTCTGGCGAAACTCGACGAGCTCGGCATTGCCGACAACACCATCGTCATCTGGACGACCGACAACGGGGCGGAGGTGTTCTCGTGGCCCGACGGCGGCACCACGCCTTTCAAGGGCGAGAAGAACACCAACTGGGAGGGCGGCTATCGCGTGCCGTGCATGATTCGCTGGCCAGGCGTGATCGAGCCGGGAACCGAGATCAACGACATTACCTCGCACGAGGATTTCGTTCCGACCCTGGTCGCGGCCGCAGGCGAGCCGAACGTGACCGACAAACTCCTGACCGGCTATGAGGCGGCCGGCAAGACCTTCAAGGTCCATCTGGACGGCTACAACCAACGCGAGCTGCTGGGCGGCACCGGCCCGGGAAAGCGCCAGGAGTACTTCTACTGGACCGATGACGGGAACCTCGCCGGCTTGCGTTACGACCGCTGGAAGATGGTCTTTCTGGAACAGCGGGAGGAAGGTCTCGCCGTGTGGGAGAACCCGTTGATCCCGCTGCGCTTCCCCAAGCTCATCGATATCAGGGGCGACCCCTTCGAGCGGGCACAGGACGATGCCGGCGACTATGCCAGGTGGCGCGTCGAGCACGCCTTTGCGCTCGTCCCGGCGCAAGCCTATGTCGCCAGGCATCTGCAAACCTATGTAGAATTTCCCCCGCGGCAGGAGCCCGGCAGCTTCTCGCTCGACCAGGTACTGGCGAAACTGCAGGAAGGCGGACGAAATTAAGCACGCCGAGGACGGCTTTCCGGGATCGCGCCGATCCGGCGGCGCGACGTCCCGCTTCGAGAGAGGACAAGACGATGACCAGTCGGGCATGCGCCATGGCGCGCCAGGTTCTTTTGACCGTCCTGCTGTCGGCAGCGGCTGCCTCCGCCCAGACCGCCGACCAGCTTCCATCCTGGAATGATGGCAAGGCCAGGCAAGCCATCGTCAGGTTCGTCGAACGGGTGACGGCTGAAGGTCAGCCCGATTTCGTGCCGGTGCCTGGACGCATCGCGGTGTTCGACAATGACGGCACGCTGTGGTCGGAACAGCCGCTGTATTTCCAGCTTCAGTTCGCTCTCGACCGCGTCAAGGCGATGGCCTCCGACCACCCCGAATGGACGTCCGAAGAGCCCTTTGCCTCGCTGCTGAAGGGCGATGTAAAGGCAGCGCTTGCCGGCGGGGAGCCGGCGATCATGAAGATCGTCATGACGACCCATGCCGGCATGACCACGGACGAATTCGATCGAATCGTACGGGACTGGGTACGCAGCGCCAGGCATCCGGAGACCGGGCGGCCCTACACGCAAATGGTCTACCAGCCGATGCTGGAACTGCTCGCCTATCTCAGGGAGAACGATTTCAAGACTTTTATCACTTCGGGCGGGGGCATCGATTTCATGCGCGTCTTCAGCGAGGAAGTGTACGGCATCCCGCCCGAACAGGTGATCGGCAGCAGCGGCAAGACGAGCTTTGCGATGCGCGACGGCGTGCCGCTGCTCATGCGCGCGCCCGAGATCAACTTCATCGACGACAAGGCGGGCAAGCCGGTCGGCATTCATCAGCACATCGGCCGCCGGCCCATCGCGGCGTTCGGAAACTCGGACGGGGATCTTCAGATGCTGCAATGGACCTGTCTGCGACCTGGTCCGCATCTGTGTGTTTTTGTCCGACACACCGACGCCGAACGCGAATGGGCCTACGACAGGAAGTCCAGCATTGGCCGTCTTGACAAAGGCCTCGATGCGGCCGCCGATTCCGGGTGGACCGTGGTGGACATGAAGGCGGACTGGAGCACTGTGTTTGCCCCCGTCCGGTGACACACGTGACCAGTGAGAAAACCGAACAAACCATGGCGAGCCCCGCCGCACATGTTGCCCCCCGCCCTGCCCCGGGCAGCGCGCTGGAAAATGGCATGGCGTGGATTCCGGGCGGCACTTTCCTCATGGGCTCCGACAGCCATTATCCCGAGGAGAAGCCGGCGCATCGGGTGCGGGTAGACGGCTTCTGGATGGACATCCATACGGTCACCAACCGCGAGTTCGACACCTTCGTGCGGGAAACTGGCCATGTGACGCTCGCCGAACGGCCGGCGAATCCCGACGACTACCCCGGCGCGAAGCCCCAAATGCTGCCGCCCTCATCGACCATCTTCAAGAAGCCGACCGCGCCGGTGGACATGAAGGACCACTACAACTGGTGGGTTTATGTGCGAGGCGCCGACTGGCGACATCCCCGAGGTCCTGCGAGCAGCATCAGTCGGCTGGCAGACCACCCGGTGGTGCACGTCGCCTTCGAAGACGTCGCAGCCTATGCTAACTGGGCAGGCAAGGAGATTCCCACCGAGGCGGAATGGGAATTCGCGGCGCGGGGCGGTCTCGACGGCGCCGAATTCCCCTGGGGCCACGAATTCGCCCCCGGCGGACTCCAGATGGCCAACACCTGGCAGGGCGACTTCCCTTACCGGAACACGCTCGAAGACGGCTTTGAATACACGGCGCCAGTCAGGTCGTTCCCGGCAAACGGGTACGGCCTTTTCGACATGGCCGGTAATGTCTGGCAGTGGACGGCGGACTGGTACCAGGACCATGCCAGGATCGACAGCCCCTGCTGCACCGCAAAGAACCCGCGCGGGGCGCGGCAGGAAGCCAGCTACGATCCGCGCCAAGCCGAGCTGAAGATAGGACGCAAGGTCACCAAGGGCGGTTCGCATCTGTGCGCCCCGAACTACTGTCGCCGCTACCGTCCTGCGGCGAGGATGGCGCAGCCCGTCGACACGTCGATCTCGCATCTTGGTTTCCGTCTCATCATTCGCCCGGCCGTTGAGGATCTGGGATGGAAGAGCTTCCCGATCGCCTGACGATTTCT
>JAJFMR010000068.1 GCA_020696915.1 Rhizobiaceae bacterium
CACTCACAGTCTCGAGGAAGCGATGGTGATGAGCGACCGGATCGGCGTGATGCGCTCGGGCCGGCTGGTCCAGGTGGGCACGCCGCAGGACATCTATTCGGCGCCGAAGACGCGGTTCGTCTCGGAGTTCATCGGCGACGTCAACGTCATGCCGGTAACGGTCGACGGGGCCGCTTCCGTGCGCTCGGAACAGCTCGGCAAATCCTTCCGGAGCCCTGCGGTCCCGGACGGATTTGGCGACGGCTACCTGGTGGTGCGCCCGGAATTCCTGCGCTTCCTCGGCACGCCGGACGAGGCGGACAACAGTCTCGAAGGGCGCCTCTACAACGAATACGTGCTCGGCTCGCGGGTTCAGTACCAGGTCCGCGTCGGCGGGCACGTGTTCATCGTCGAGAAACTGAGGCAGCAGGTCTTCGACGGCCGTCGCGACGACACGGTGCTGATCGGCTGGAACGCTGCCGACAGCATCCTTGTCACAGACTGACCAGCCGTAAAGATGCTCACCGGTCTTTTCGCTCCCGGCCGCCGCCACGCCATACCGCTCATGCTGTTCCTGCTCGGCGGCTTTGCGGCGCCGCTGCTGGCCGTGATCGCCTTCAGCTTCGTGCCGTCGCGCACCTTCAGCCTGTGGCAGGGCTGGACGTTTGCAAACTATGCCGAGATCTTCGCATCGTCGAGCTACATCACCTTTTTCTGGTCGATCGGCCTGGCGGCCGCGACCGTCCTCATCCTGGCGGTCGTCTGCTACCCCGTGGCGTTCGGAATGGCCCGGGTCTTCGGCAGGTACTCCACCCTCGTCACCCTGCTCTTCGCGCTGCCGCTGTTCGTTTCCGAGAACGTTCGGATCTACGGCTGGATCCTGTTCTTCATAAAGAACGGCGTGCTGCTCGGATCGCTGAAGTCCATGTTCGGCTACGAACCCGAGAGCGTGCTGTTCACGACCGGGCTGACGCTGCTGGGCATGGTCTACGTCTACCTTCCCTTCATGCTTTTCACGATGGCGCTCGGCGTATCGATGGTGCCCGGGCAGGTCCGCGATGCGGCATTCGACCTCGGGGCAACGCGCTGGCAGGTCTTCCGGGAGATCGACCTGCCGCTGGCCATGCCGGGCATCGTCATCGGCTTCCTGCTCACCTTCGTGCTTGCCGTGGGTGCCATCGCCGAGTCCAAGGTGCTCGGCGGCCAGCGGGTCATTCCCGTTGCCCACGACATCGAGATCGCCTTCACCTACGCGCAGAACTGGCCGCTCGGGGCAGCCCTCTCGGTGCTTCTGATGCTGGTGGTGGGCGTGCTCGTCCTTCTGGTGCTGCGGCGCTTCGACCTAGATACCATCCTCGGCCGGAGGTGAGGATGGAAGGCTCCCGCGACCGCATGATGCGCGCCCTGGTCTGGGCCTGGACGATCGCGGTAATCGTTTTCATGTACCTGCCGGCGCTGAGCCTCTTCCTGGCCTCCAGCACCGCCAGCCGCTATTTCATCTTCCCGATCAACCGCTGGGGCTTCGACTGGTGGCAGCGGACCTTTGCCTCGCTGGAAGTCCACCAGCTGTTCAGAACCTCGCTGCTCATCGCCTTGTGCGTCACGGCGATCGCCGTCGTCATTGCGCTGTCCGGCGCTCTTGCCTTCGCGCGCTATGAATGGAAGGGACGCTCCGTCTACCAGAAGATCGTGCTTCTTCCGATCTTCTTCCCACAGACGGTGCTCGGCCTCGCGCTGCTCCTGTGGTTCAACGCGCTTGGCTTCACCATGTCCTGGCAAACGGCCGTGTTTGCCCATCTGGTGTGGATCATTCCGGTATGCACGCTGGTGATATCCATCCAGGTCTACTCCTTCGACCCGGCCCTGGAAGAGGCTGCCTTCGACCTCGGCGCCTCGCGCTTCCAGGTGTTCCGCGAAGTGACGCTGCCGGTGCTGCTGCCGGGCATCGTTTCCGGCGCCCTGTTCGCCTTTCTCCTCTCATGGGGCAATTTCCCACTGTCCCTCTACACGACGGGAGCCGACACGACGCTGCCGGAATATCTCTATGCGAAGATGATCGCCGGTTACACGCCCGGCGTGCCGGTGCTCGGAACCGTGTCGACCATGGCCGCCGCCCTGCTGATGCTGCTCGGCTATCTCGTCGTCCTGGTGCTGCGCCGCCGCCGCGTCGACGGCGCCGCCGGGGCATGAACCGGAAAACACCGCCTGGATTTTGGAGGACAAATCATGCTGGGTGAATCGATCAAGGGAAAATCCGTCATCGTCACCGGCGCCAGCAAGGGCATCGGCAAAGGTATCGCCCGCGTCTTCGCCCGGCATGGCGCCAAGGTTCTCGTCGTCGGCCGCAATCTGGCCGCGGCGGAAGCAGCCGCCGGCGAAATCACCGGCATGGGCCTTGTCGCCAGCGCTTTCTCGGCCGACGTGACCCGCCTCCCGGACATGGAAGCGATGGCGACGGCCGCGGCCGAAAGGCATGGCGGCGTCGACGTGCTGTGCGCCAATGCCGGCATGTTCCCCCAGATGAAGATCGAGGAGATGAGTCCCGAGGCCTGGGACGAGGTACAGGCGACCAACCTCAAGGGCACGTTTCTCGCGGTGAAGGCGTGTGTGCCCTTGCTCAGGAAAAGCGGCGAAGGGCGTATCGTGATCACCTCTTCCATCACAGGCCCGGTCACCGGGTTCCCGGGCTGGAGCCATTACGGCGCCACCAAGGCAGGCCAGCTCGGCTTCATGCGCACCGCCTGCATGGAACTGGCGAAGTTCGGGATCACCGTCAACGCAGTCATGCCGGGCAATGTCGTCACCGAAGGGCTGGCGGGGCTGGGCGAGGACTACATGAAGGGCATGGCGGCCGCGGTGCCGCTGGGCACATTGGGCGACGTCGAGGACATCGGCCACGCCGCGCTGTTCTTTGCCAGCCGCGAAGCCCGCTATATCACGGGCCAGACGCTGATCGTGGACGGCGGTCAGATCCTGCCGGAATCCCAGGACGCGCTGTCGCAAATGTGACGCCGTCCCCACACACTGCGGAGACCGGCGCCGCCGGGCGCAAATCTTCAGTGCCGGAGCTTGCGATAGGAGCGCGGGCTGGCCCCGGTCCAGCGGGTGAAAGCCCTGGTGAATGCCGACAGCTCGGAATAGCCGAGCAGCATGGCGATCTCCGTCAGCGACAGCATGCGCTGTTCGAGATACATGCGCGCCAGGTTCTGACGGGTCAGCTCGACGGCATCCTTGTAGGTGATGCCCCGTTCGGCGAACTCGCGCTGGATGCTGGCCGGGGTGACGCGCAGTTCCGCAGCGATGCGGTCGAGATTAGGATAGCCGTTAGGAAGACTTACCCGGATGGCCGTCTTGACCCGATCGGCGAGACCCTCGTCGCCGCCGCGTCGAGACCCGAGCGATTCCAGGCAGGTCTCCATCATGCTCATGAGTTGCAGGTCGCTGCCGGGCATCGGCCGCCGCAGCAGTTCGGGAGGGAACAGCAGCGCATTCGTGCGTTGGCTGAAATAAACCGGGGCGTCGAACGCCGTCTCATGTTCCTCCCAGCCGTCGGGCCGCGGATGTTCGAAATGCACCTCGACGGGCGCCCATTTCGACCCCGCGCAGTCGCGAATGACGTTTGCGAACATGCCGAGCGACAGTTCCGCATCCTGGCGGCGCTCGACGATCTCCGAGGAGTAGATCTGGTATTCGAGGCGCATGAGCCCATCGGCGCCGGCGGCCAGCCGCATCCAGGATGACTCCTGGTGGAAATGGAAGAGCCGCACCAGATTGTCGAGGGCGGCGCCGAGCGTCGGGGCGGAAACGGCGGCGTAGCCCCACATGCCGAGGTCGCGCGGCCGGAACTGCTGTCCGAACCAGAGGCCGAAATTGCCCTGCCTGAATCGTGCCGG
The DNA here is from genome assembly GCA_020696915.1 of Rhizobiaceae bacterium. Lineage (GTDB taxonomy): Bacteria > Pseudomonadota > Alphaproteobacteria > Rhizobiales > Rhizobiaceae > JAJFMR01. The sequence continues at coordinate 3,873 of JAJFMR010000068.1, forward strand.
TCGAACTTGCCGGGCAGCCTCCTCGAAAAGCCGGCAGTAGGAGGAGAGTTTGACCTTGAGGGTCGGCGCGCCTGCCATGTCGGGAGCGATCCCCGAGTTTCCGAAAATGGAATCCACGTCGCCGCAATGCGCCTCGATGAAGTCGACGAGACCCGTGGCTGCAGCCGCGAGCACGATCGGAGCGCGGTCGGGGGCTTCGCGGGAATCTCGGTCCTTCAGAGCGGATGTCATCTTGAACGTCCCGGCCACGGCAGCGGAGTTCTGGAAATGATTGCATGGCGCCGGTGCCAACTTCAAGGACGACGACCTCCGTCGCAGGGTTCGGAACTCGGGTTAACGCCGTTTACGGATAGCGATGAAGCTGAATCTATGGGGCTCCCTGATTCGGAGTTTGCCATGGCCCGTTCCTCGCCCGCTGCCAGAACCGCGTTGCCGCAAGTGGCGCGAGAGTTTGGATGTGTTCTCTCAGACCTGGATGATGCGTTCGAGCTGGAGCCGACACGCCTGCGGCTGCTGCTGGATCATCTTTCCAGGATCGAGGATCCTCGCGAACCGCATCGGGTCGCCCATCCGTTGGGCGAGATCCTGTTGCTGGCGATATGCGGGACGATCGTCGGCTGCGACGATTACGATGCCATTGCCGACTGGGGCGAGGTTCATCTGGGTTTTCTGCGGGAAATCCTGCCCTTCCACTACGGAGTTCCGGGCGGCCGCTGGCTGACGATCATGATGAACCGGATCAATCCGGCTCTGTTTGCGGCCTGCTTTACGGGCTGGGTGCGGGCCTGTTGGCCAGAGTTGCAGAACCTGGTGGCGATCGACGGCAAGACCCTGAGGCGCAGCCATGATCGTGCCGCCGAGAAGCCGGCGCTGCATTTGGTCTCGGCCTTCGCCACGACCGGCGGCCTGGTGCTGGGGCAGGAAGCGGTGAGCGAGAAGGCCAATGAGCTCAGCGCCATCCCGGTCCTGCTGGAGCGTCTGGCCGAGAACGACGGCCTGAAGGGGGCGACCGTCAGCATCGATGCCATCGCCTGCAACGGACGCATCGCCCAGAACATCCGGGACGCCGGGGCTCATTACCTGCTCGCCGTGAAGGCCAACCAGCCTGGCTTGCGCCAGGAGATCGAGAACCTCTTCATGGAGGTGCCCAAGGCCGGCCTCGAAAGCTTCGATGATGTCGACAAGGGTCACGGCCGTATCGAACAGCGCAAAGTCACCGTGGCGCGCGACGTCGATTGGCTCAATGGGACGCGGCGCTTCCCAGGCGAGTTGCGCTTGCCTGACGCAGCCACCGTCATCAAGGTCGAGAGCAAGGTCCAGCTAAAGGACCGCTGCCGCCATGACACCCGCTACTACATCTCCTCGTCCGTCGCCGCGGCTGAGAAGCTCGCCCAGGCCGTAAGGGGCCACTGGCGCATCGAAAACCAGCTCCATTGGGTGCTCGACGTCGTCTTCAACGAGGACCAGTCGCGATTGCGGAAGGGTCATGGCGCCAAGAACATGGCGGTCGTGCGCCATTTCGCGCTCAACCTCGTCAGGCTGGCTCCCGAAAACCTCATTCCCGAGCGCCGAAGCCTCCGACGCAAGACCAACAGGCCCAAGAGCGATCGCAAGACCTCGATCAAGCGCCGCCGGCAACTCGCCGGCTGGAGCACCGATTACCTCGCCGCAATCCTACAGGTCACCGCTCGTTAACCCGGATTCGGAGCCCTGACCTCCGTCGGAGCGGGACGGCGGGGAGCCATGCCCGAACGGTGGCCTGAAAACGCCGGCGCAACCGGAACGCCGACATCGCCGGAGCGCGGCCGAGGCGATAAGGCGCAGATCCAACGGCCTCCGCTTCGCCAAGGAAGACAAATGAACTCCCGGGACCCCCCGCCCAGCTGTCAAGATCGTCGCTTCAGGGGTCAAGCCGCTTCGGCTGCCGCTGCCTAAAGTGCTCCAGCATGCTGGAGCCCGCGAAGGAAATCATCGACGAACTGGCAGCTGCCGCCGTGCCGCGTTGGGGACTGGCGGGTTCGGAACTGGCGCTGATCAACCATTCCGAGAACTGGACCTATCGCGTGATGCCGCAAGGCGCGGCCCGCCCGGTGATCCTCAGGGTGCATCGCGACGCCTATCACACCACCGACGGCATTCGCAGCGAACTCGCCTGGATGCGCGCCCTGCAGGCCGAAGCCGCGGTCAAGACGCCACAGGCCATGCCGGGGCGGGACGGACAGGATATCCAGTGGGTCGAGTTGCCGGGGCTCGGGGTGGCCAGGAACTGCGTGCTCTTCGAATTCATCGACGGCATCGAGCCTCCGCCGGACCAGCTCATGCCGGCGTTCCGGCAGCTCGGCGAGGTGACCGCGCTGTGCCACAACCACAGCGAAGGCTGGGCGCGGCCGGCCTGGTTCGAGCGCCTTTGCTGGGACTTCGAGCATTCTTTCGGCGGCAATGCCAACTGGGGATCCTGGCGCAACGGACCGGACTGCACCCCAGAGCGTGAACTTCTCCTGGAGCGGGCGGTCGATCTCATGGAGAGGCGGCTCAGGCGCTTTGGCCAGGGTCCGCGCCGCTACGGTCTCATCCATGCCGATTTCCGACTTGCCAACCTGCTCGTCCATGAAGGCGACGTCCGCGTCATCGATTTCGACGACTGCGGTTTTGGCTGGTTTCTCTACGATGCCGCTACGGCCGTCAGCTTCTTCGAAGACCGAGCGGACGTGCCGGAGCTGATGGAGGCCTGGAAGGAGGGTTATCGCCGCCGCCGGGAGCTTTCCCGCAGCGACGAGGACGAGCTGTGGACCTTCATCATGATGCGGCGAATGACCCTGTTCGCCTGGATGGGCTCGCATTCGGAAACCGAGCTCGCCCGCACGGAAGGCCCCGGCTACAGCCTCGGGACCTGCGAACTCGCCGAACGCTATCTGAGCAGCCACTCGTAACGGGGCATCCGGAGCAGAGCGATGACCGAACCGCAGCAAAGCCCGGAGAAGCGCGATTTTCTGGCTCGGTCCAAGGAGTTCTGGAACCCGGGGAAGACGCAGTCCTGGCAGGACATGGGAGTGGATCTCGTCATCGACCGGCGCGAGGGCTACCTGCTCTGGGACATGGACGGCCGCCGGCTCATCGACCTGCATCTCAACGGCGGCACCTACAATATCGGCCATCGTCATCCCGAGCTGGTCGAGGTCCTGAACCGCGGCACCCAGCGCTTCGACATGGGAAACCATCACTTCCCGTCGCAGGCGCGGACAGCACTTGCGGAGCGGCTGGCGAAGATCTGCGGCGGCGATCTCCACTACACGATGTACGCCTCCGGTGGCGCAGAGGCCATCGACATCGCGCTGAAGACGGCGCGTCACGCCACCAAGCGGCGCAAGATCGTATCGATCATCAACGCCTATCACGGACATACCGGACTGGCGGTGGCGGCCGGCGCCGACCGTTTCAAGAAGATCTTCCTGTCGGACCAGCCCGACGACTTCGTGCATGTCCCGTTCAACGATCCCGGCGCCATGGAGGATGCGCTGAAGGGAGGCGACGTGGCGGCGCTGATCATGGAGACCATTCCCGCGACCTATGGGTTCCCCATGCCGCTGCCTGGATATCTGAATGAGGTGAAGGAGCTGTGCGAGCGCTACGGAGCGCTTTACATCGCCGACGAGGTGCAGACCGGCCTGATGCGCTGCGGCGAGATGTGGGGCTACCAGCGCTACGGCATCACGCCGGACATGGTGGTCACCGGCAAGGGCATTTCCGGAGGCATGTATCCGATTGCCTGCGTGGTGGTGCGCGAGCCCTATGCGGGCTGGCTGACGGAGGACGGCTTCGCTCACATGTCGACGATGGGCGGCGCCGAGCTCGGCTGCCTGGTCGCCATGAAGACGCTGGAGATCCTCGAGCGGCCGACCGTGAAGCCGATGGTGAACTACATTTCCGAAACCTTCCGCAACGGACTGCACGAGATCATGGGCCTCTATCCCGATTTCTTCGTCGGCATCCGCCAGTGCGGCGTGGTCATGGGGCTGGAGTTCGACTTCCCGGAAGGTGCCAAGCCGGTGATGAAGCATCTCTACGGAAACGGCGTCTGGGCGATCTTCTCGACGCTCGACCCGCGGGTGCTGCAGTTCAAGCCGGGCGTGCTGATGACCGCCGATCTATGCCAGGAGGTGCTGGAGCGGGTCGAGCGGAGCGTTGGCCTGGCCCGCGCCGAATGCCTGGCGCCCGGCCGCCGAACGCGCCGCGCGGCATGAGCCGGAGGCCGACATGACGGCAATCGTCGAAGAGATCCTGGCCGGCGAGCAGCGCGAAAGCGGCGCCGCCGACCTCATGCTGCAGACGGCCGAATGGGCAGCGGCAGCGTTCGCCGGCTTCGACCGGTCGCGCGTCGAGAAGATCGCGCGCGCCGCGGTCGAGGCCGCCCATTCCCACGCCGGCGAACTGGCGGAAGTGGCGGTCAGGGAAACCGGCTTCGGGGTCGTCGAGCACAAGAAGCTCAAGAACGAGCTGACCTCCCGCGCCCTGCTCGACCATTATGCGAACGAGGACTTCTGCTCCGCCCGCGTACTGCCAGACATCAAGATGGTGGAACTGCCGCGGCCGGCCGGTATCGTCCTGGCGCTGACCCCGTCCACCAATCCGGTGTGCAGCGTCTTCTACAAGGTGGTGCTGGCGCTCATCACCCGCAACGCCATCATCGTCTCGCCCCACCCGATGGCCAGGACCTGCTCGGTGCGCGCCGCCAGGCTGATGGCCGAGGCGGCCGAAGCGGCTGGCGCGCCTTCGGGCGTGATCCAGGTCGTGGAAAATCCGAACCTGCCGCTGATCGGCCACGTGATGAGATCGCCGCGCGTCGGCGTCATCCTGGCGACGGGAGGCACGCCGATGGTGCGCGCCGCCTACAGTTCCGGCAATCCGGCGATCGGGGTCGGCCCCGGCAATGCGCCGGTCCTGGTGGATGCAACCGCCGACGTCGCGCAGGCCGCGCGGCGCATCGTGGCCTCCAAGAGCTTCGACAATTCGGTGCTGTGCACGAACGAAAGCGTCGTGCTGGCCGTGGAGACGATCGCCGACCAGCTGCTGCAGTCGCTGCGCGGGGCAGGGGCTCATGTCGCAAGACCCGAGGAGGTGGCGGGGTTGCGCGAGCTGCTGTTCGGGCGCGGCAGCTTCAACGTCGAGGTGCTCGGCAAGTCGGCTGCCGAGATCGGCGGCAGGATCGGCCTGCGGCTGCCGCCCGCCACCAAGATCATCGTGGCGGAGATCGACAGGACCGGCATCGACGAGCCGCTGTCGAAGGAGAAGCTTTGCCCGGTGCTCGGCTTTCTCCGCGTGCACGACGCGCAAGCCGGGATCGCCCGGGCGCGAGCGCTGATCCGCCAGTCGGGCGCCGGCCATTCCGCCGCGATCCACAGCAGGGATACAAGAACCATCCTTGCCTACGGGGCGGCGGTGAAGGCGCTGCGGGTGGTCGTCAACGCGCCCTGCAGCCAGGGAGCGGCCGGTTACGGGCAGGATCCTCCTCGGTCGGCGAGAACATCGGGCCGCAACACCTGATCAACTGGACCCGGATCGCCTACAATGACGACCCCGGCGAGGCCTTCGGAGACTTCGCCGGCCTCGAGGCCTCGAGCGGCAGCCCGCCCCCGGCGATGGGACGGGAGGCGCCGATATCACTCGGCCGCCTGCAGGAGGGTGCGGAGGAAGCGCCAAGCGGGCTGCGTGCCGAGAGGGCCGGCGACGAGGAGACGGCCTTCCTGCGCGAGGAGATCCGCCGCATGGTGCTGGAAGAACTGCGCGGCGCGCTCGGCAGCCACACCGGAAGGGCGGGCTGACCTGAATGGCCGAGCTGCGCTCCTTCATCTTCATCGACCAGCTGCAGCCGCAGACGCTCTGCTACATGGCGAGCGGCATGCGCGGTCGGCTGCCGCGCACCAACATGGCGGCGCAGATCATCGAAGTCGCGCCCGGCCTCGACATCGAGGCGCTGACCGATGTGGCGCTCAAGCATGCCGACGTCAGCGGCGGCATGCTCGTCGTCGAACGGCAGTTCGGCTATCTGGAGTTCCACTCGCGCTCCACCGCGGCCGTGAAATCGGCAGCCGAGGCGGTTCTCGCCGGTCTGTCGGCCAAGACGGACCAGGCCACCAGGCCTCAGATCCTGGCCACCCGAATCGTGACGCGCATCGACAACGGACATGCCTTCCTCATCAACCGCAACAAGTCGGGATCGATGGTGCTGCCCGGGGAATCGCTTTTCGTGCTGGAGATGCAGCCCGCCTCCTACGCCATCCTTGCCACCAACGAGGCGGAAAAGACGGCCGCGATCAAGGTAATCGACTATCGGATGTTCGGCGCCACCGGACGGGTCTACCTGTCGGGTGCGGAATCCGACGTGCGCATGGGCGCCGAGGCCGCTCTTGCGGCGCTGGAGGGATGAGCCCGATGCTGGACAGGGACGCTATCCGCGGGCTCATCCGTGACGTGATCACGGAGGAAGTCGGGCGCCTCCGGCAGGAGAACGCCAGCAAGGATGCAGAAGCTGCCCCGGTCCGCGTCGCCAGCGATGCCGATCTCGCCGACTTCGCCAGGCGCGTGCTCCTGCTCGCCCGGGATCCTTCCGTCCGTGCTGCCATCGAGGCAGGCCGCCATTCGTTCCGGCTGGCCGGGCCGCAGGGCATCGACGGCAAGAGCACGCCTGATCGCAGCCATCGCGTCGACAGCGGTGTCGTCACCGAGGAGGCGATGGCCCGGCTGCCGCAGGGCGTGACACGTCTCGTTCTGGCGGCCGGAGTCAGCATCACCCCGCTGGCGCGCGACAAGGCGCGCGCCCTCGGCGTCAGCGTGGAAAGGATCGGACGATGATACGCGGTCGGATCGTGGGCCGGTACTGGGCCACAAAGCGCCTCGAGCATATTCCATCCGGCGCCTTCCTCGAAGTGGAGAGCCAGGGCGGCGGACGCCTCATCGCTTTCGACGTGCTCGGCTGCGGCGAGGGCGAGGAGGTCCTCATCGTCACCGGCTCCACCGCCGCCTCGTGGCTGGGCGGCGGCAAGATTCCCATCGACGCGCTGATCATCGGCTCGCTCGACGAGACGAAGAAAACGAAATCCAGGTAGCACAGAAATCGAAGGAGAGACGACCATGTCCAATGCCATAGGAATGATCGAGACGAAGGGTTTTGTCGCGGCGCTCGCTGCGGCCGATGCGATGGTGAAGGCCGCGAACGTGACCGTGGTCGGCCGCGAGGAAGTCGGCGACGGCCTCGTGGCGGTCATCATCAACGGCGACGTCGGCGCCGTGAAGGCGGCAACCGAGGCCGGCGCGGAGGCTGCATCGAACGTCGGCACGCTGGTCTCGGTTCACGTCATCCCGCGCCCGCATCCCGACCTCGGCAAGCATTTCGCGACCGTTTCCGCCGCCTGACGCAACTCCGGCCTGGCGGTTCGCCTGTGGCGCCGGATGGCGCTCAGGTTCCGCCATGCGGCGTGCCATGCGGGACTGAACGAGAATGACCGAACTGCGCGTCTATCTGCTCGTCGAGGACCTCAGCCGGCAGTTCGCCGCCTGCATGTCGACGCCGACCCGCGCCCGCGGCTATCCGCCGATGCAGGGCGAGCACTCGCTGATCATCGAAGTGGCGCCGGCGCTGGCCATCCATCGCATCTGCGACCTGGCGCTGAAGAAGATGCCGGACATGGAGCCCGGCCTGCTCTACACGGAGCGCCAGTACGGCATACTGGAGCTGCACTCGGGCAATTTGATCGAACTCCACCAGGCCGGCCAGGCGATCCTCGACGGCATCGGCCGCAAGGCGGCGGACCAGCTGAAGCCGCGGACGCTCTACGCCGACATCATCGAGAACGTCTCGGACCAGCATGCGATCATCCTCAACCGCACAAGGGAGGCGTCGATGCTGCTGCCCGGCACATCCCTGCTGGTTTACGAGCTGGAGCCAGCGCTGTTTGCCAGCGTCGCAGCCAACGAAGCCGAGAAGGCGGCGCCGGGGATCACCCTGGTCGACGTGCAGATGATCGGCGCCAGCGGCCGCCTGTTCCTGTCGGGGTCCAGGGCGGAATGCGAACGCGCCCGCAACCGGATCGACGAAGTGCTCGGCGCCGTGATGGGCCGGCCGACCAGGCGGTAGTCTTCGAACGTACTCACCCCAGGCATTCGCCACCGTCGACGACCAGCGCCTGGCCGGTCATGAAGGACGATCGGTCGGAAGCAAGGAAAAGGACGCCTCGGCGATCTCGTCCACCGAAGCCCATCGGCCCATCGGGATCTTGTCGCGCACATAGTGCTCGAGCGCCTGCCTGCCGCCCATCTGGCGCATGAATGGCTCGTTGAACGGCGTGTCGACCCATCCGGGACACAGTGCGTTCACGCGGATGTTCTCGCGGGCATAGTCGAGCGCGATCTGCTTCACCATCGCCACGACGGCATGCTTGGTGGTCGCATAGGCGATCATCTCGCGGTCGTAGAGCACGCCGGAGTTGGAGGCTGTGATGACGATCGAGCCGCCGCCCCGGGCACGCAGGTGCGGAACAGCAAGCTGCGCAAGCCGGAAGTGCTGGCGGACGTTGAGCTGCCAGGACCTGTCCATGCCCGCGGCGCTCGCCTGCTCCAGCGTGCCCTCGACCTGGATGCCAACATGGCTGTGCAGGATGTCGAGGCCTCCGTAGTGTTCCAGCGCGCCGGTGACGAGTGCTTCGAGCTGTGCATCGTCGGAGACGTCAGTCGTCATCGCGTGGGCCTTGCCGCCCGCCGTCCGGATCGCTTCGGCCGTAGCCATCGCCGCCGCACCGTCGCGGTCGGAAACCAGCACCGAAGCACCATGCCTGGCGAGAATCTCAGCGCTGCCACGCCCGATGCCCGATCCCGCCCCCGTTACGATCGCGCACTTGCCTGTCAGTATCATCGTCAGAGCCGCCTCGTTTCCACACGCCGCTGATCTTAGCATCAGGCTGGGCTTTCAGATGCAATCGCCGGTCATGCGACCATTCAGGCTGCCTCACAGTCGGTCATCGTCGTCATGCTCGCGCCCGCTTCGCTCGCTTGCCAGGCATGACGAGGTGGCGGAGCATTTCTTCACTTGCATCAGATGATCCGAACTTCGCCTGCCCGGATCGACAACAGCAAGCAGTCACCCCGACACCGCTTCGGGGCCCGCGCCGCAGATGATGGCGCAGATGCGCTCGCCGGGTCGAACGGGCACGCGGCCCTGGCGCAGGGCCGCAATCGCAGCCGCGCCGCTGAGGTCGGCGGCCAGACCCATCTCGAACCAGAGCCAGGCGGCGGCGTCCCTCATCTCGTCGTCCTCGACGAGGACGATCCCGTCCACCGAGGCGCGGACGATATCGAAAATGCGATCGTCGGTCCGCGCGCAGGACATGGTCGCGACCGCCGTGGTGACCTTGTCGAGCGCAATGTTGGCACCGGCTTCGATGGCGCGGAGCAGCACGGGCGAGCCGGAAGCCTCGATGCCGACGATGCGGACATGAGGCGCGAGCGGCTTGACGGCGGTGGCGATGCCGCTGATCAGCCCGCCGCCGCCCATCGCCACGAGGATCGTGTCGACGTCGGGCATCTGCTCGAGGATTTCGAGGCCGACGGTGCCTTGGCCGGCGACCACTTCCGGGTCGGCGAAGGGGTGGAAATACGCGGCGCCGCTTTCCCTGACCAAAGCCAGCGCGGCGTCGTTCGACTCGTGCCAGGCCGATCCGACGATGCGGGTCTCGGCACCCCAGGCCTTCAGCTTCTCGATCTTGGCCGGCGAAGCATTCGAGGGCAGGAAGATGGTGGTTGGCACGCCGGCCATGTATCCGGCACGGGCCGTGGCGATGCCGTGATTTCCTCCGGAAGCTGCGACGATGCCGCGCTCGATGCCGGCGCGGTCGAGCGACAGCAACCGGTTCGTCGCGCCGCGCGCCTTGAACGAGCCAGTGACCTGCAGGAGCTCGAGCTTGAGCATCAGTTCCGCGCCCTCGACGGCCGGCACCTTGAGATTGGTCGCGCCGATCATCGGCGTGCGCCGGACATTGCCGGCAATGCGTCCGGCTGCGGCGCGCACGTCTGCGAGCGAGATCACTGGAGGTCTCCCTCATAGCGCGCGGCGACGGTGACGCAGCAATTGCCGGCCACCACCCGGCCCGGCTGGCGTTGGCCGTAGACGATGCCGTCGGCGGCGTAGAAGAGCGTTTCGGGCGTACGGCCTGGGTCGCCGAGATTGTGGATGCGGCCCGCTGCCTCGCCGGCACGCACCGCGGCACCGAGCCGATGGAGGGGCTCGAAGACGCCGTCCGAGGTGGCAAGCACATAACCGTCATGGCCAGGGATGCGCAGGATGTTTTCGCGCCTCGCGCCCGGCTTCTGTCCCGCCGGCGGCAGTACGCCGAAATGGGCCAGCACGTTGCGGACACCGCGGCGGCAGATGTCGAGCGCGTCGATCGAGACGGTGCCCGCTCCGGCCATCTCGGTGCCGACGGTGACCAGCCCGGCGCGCACCGACGTTGCCGTCGAGGTGCGCGGCTCGCCGAGATTGTCGATGACGACCGTCAGGGGCGCGTCGAAGGCGAGCACCGCCTCGACGTTCTGCTTTCGCAGCTCCGGATCGGATGCCGGCTCGATGATTGCGCTGGGCAGGATGTTGAGCGACGACCCTCCCGAATGCAGGTCCACATAGGCGTCGCCGATCGGCATGATGACGTCGCTGACATAGGCGGAAATCTGCTGCGTGATGGTGCCTCCGGGATTGCCCGGAAATGTTCGGTTGAGGTTGAGGCCGTCGACGGGGGACGTGCGGCGGCCGGCGAGTACGGCAGGAAGGTTGACGGCCGGAAGGAAGATGATGCGGCCGCTGATCATGCCCGGGTCGAGCTCGCGGATCAGCTCGCCAAGCGTGATCGGCCCCTCATACTCGTCACCGTGATTGCCTGCCTGGAGAATGATCGTCGGGCCCTTCGCGTTCTTGATGACGGCAAGTGGAATTCGGGTGGCGCCCCAGGCATCCTCGTGCGGCGAGTGCGGGATATCGACGAAGCCGACCTGCTTGCCGGAGCGTTCGAAATCGATGGTCGTGCGGGCGGTGGACATGCGGAATGGTGCTCGGTTGCTCAGGGAAGGCGGCGGGGCCTGATGGTCCCGCCGCGCCCGGATCAGATGCTCGGGAAGTTGGCCGGCAGCGGCGTGCCAATCCATTTCTCGGAAAGCTCGGACAGCGATCCATCGCGCAGGCCGACATGGACGAAGGTGTCGAGCCAGCGCAGCAGTTCCGGGCTGCCCTGCTGGATGCCGATGTAGCAGGGCGAGAACTGCATGATGAATTTCGGATTGAGCTCAGCGCCGGCGTTCTTGTCCATCAGGTCCTTGGCCACGACGTCGGCGGTGGCCAGAAGCTGGGTCTGGCCGGACAGGAAGGCAGCGGCGGCGGTCGCGTCGTCGTCGAAGCGCTGGATGTTGGCATTGGGCGCGAGCTCGGAGAGCATCAAATCCTGCGTCGTTCCGCGCGCCACCGCCACGGTCTGGTCGGTCAGTTCGGCTGCGCTCGTCACGGCAATGCTGTCCGGACCGAACACGCCGATCGACAGCGCCGCATAGGGTGAGGTGAAGGCGATCTGGAGGGCCCGTTCCGGGGTCGCGCCCATGGCCGCGATGACGATGTCGAGCCGGTCGGTCGCCAGGTATGGAACACGGTTCGCACCGGTGATCTGCTGCAGCTCCACCTCCACCCCGAGCGCCTTGGCAATGTTGTTGGCCATGTCGACGTCGAGACCGACGGGCTGGTTGTTGGCATCGACGGACCCGAAGGGCGGCACGTCGGCCGGCACGCCGATGCGGACCTTGCCGGCGGCGATGATCTCCTTGAGGTCGGCGGCGTTCGCCGGGGCGGCCGAGACGGCGCCGGCAAGCAGCGCGGCTGCGATGATCCTGGACAGATACTTGAACATGACTTTCCTCCTCTGGTTGTTGGACGGCTTCGGCTAGTGAAGGACGGCGTTCAGAAAGCTCCTGAGTTCGGCCGTACGAGGCTCGAGCAGGGTGTCACGCGCGGGACCGTCCTCGTGGATGCGGCCCTCGTGCATGAAGATCACACGGTCGGCGACGTTCTTTGCAAAGTTCATCTCGTGGGTGACGAGCATCATGCTCATCCCCTCACCGGCGAGGCTCTCGAGAACGCGCAGGACCTCGCCGACCAGCTCGGGGTCGAGGGCAGACGTGATCTCGTCGAAGAGCATCAGGGTCGGCTGCATGGCAAGCGAACGGGCAATTGCGACGCGCTGCTGCTGGCCACCAGACAGCTCGTCGGGATAGGCGAGAACCTTTTCGCCAAGCCCGACCTTGGCGACCATCTCGCGGGCGATCCGGCGCGCCTCCTGCTTGTCGATTTTCTTGACGAGGCGCAGCGCCAGCATGACGTTGCGCTCCACGTTGAGGTGCGGAAACAGATTGTAGCTCTGGAAGACCATGCCGACCCGCTGGCGCAGCAGGTTGAGGTTGGCCCCGGGCGCCGTCACCTCGATGCCGTCGACGATGATTTGTCCTGCCTGCACCTGCTCCAGCCCGTTGACGCAACGAAGCATCGTCGACTTGCCCGAGCCGGATCGGCCGATGACGGCGACGATCTCGCCCTTCTCGAGGCTCAGCGAGATTCCCTTCAGCACTTCGACCTGGCCGAAGCGCTTGTGCACGTCCCGGAGCTCAACGAGCGACACGAAGCCTCCCTTCCAGCATCTGGCTCAGCTGCGAGATCGAAAAGCAGACCACGAAATAGATGGCGGCGGCGGTAAGATAGACCGGGAGCGGCGCGAAAGTCGCTCCGCTGATGATCTGGCTGGCGCGAGTCAGCTCGATGAAGCCGATCAGCGCGGTAAGCGACGTGTTCTTCACGAGTTGAACGAGAAAGCCGACGGTCGGCGCGACGCTGATGCGGACGGCCTGCGGCAGGACCACGTTGAAGAGGCGCTGCCGGTAGGTGAGCCCGAGCGCCGCGCCGGCTTCCCATTGCCGCTGCGAGATCGACTGAAGGCTGCCGCGCCAGATCTCGCCGAAGAAAGCCGAGGCGTAGATCGAAAGCGACAGCGCTGCAGCGGTCCACGAATCGACCGAAAGGCCGACCAGCGGCAGGCCGAAGAAAAAGACGAACAGCTGTCCGAGCAAAGGCGTGCCCTGGATCAGGTTGATGTAGCCGATGGCGAGCCAGTTGACGGGCCTGACCGGCATCACCCTGAACACTGCGACGACCAGGCCAAGCAGCCCGCCGCCGACCATGGCGGTCAGTGCCAGAGCCACTGTCCAGCGGGCGGCTGCAATCAGATAGACGATGTCGGCGGCGCCGAATTCGCGGATCATCGATGCGCCCTCCGGACGAATGCGAGCCGGTAGATGGCGGCGAAGAGGGCGCGAAAGCCGAGCGTCAGAACGAGGTAGGAGAGCGTGATGAGCGTATAGGACTCGAACGACAGGTAGGTTCGTGAATCGATGAAGGCGGCCTTGTTGAAGAGCTCGGTCGCCCCGATCGAGGAGACGACGCTCGTCGCCAGCATGATCAGCACGAACTGACTGGCGAGTGCCGGGTATATCGCCTTGACGGCCTGGTAGAGAACGACGTGGCGGAACGTCTGACCCACGGTGAGGCCGAGCGAGCGGCCTGCCTCGACCTGGCTTTGGCGGACGGACTCGAAACCCGCTCTCAGGATCTCGGCGCCATATGCTCCCATGTTGATCGAAAGCGCGATGAGCGCCGCGGTGTTCGCGCCGAGCCTGATGCCGATCGAGGGCAGCCCGAAGAAGACGATGAACAGCTGCACGAGCAGCGGGGTGTTGCGGATCGACTCGACGTAGACGCGGGCGGCGACGCGCAGCGCCTTGACCCGGCCCGTGCTCGCCATGGCGACGAGGAGACCGATGATGAGGCCGCAGATCATTGTGACCACCGAAAACTGGAGCGTCAGCAACACGCCCTCGACGATCTCGTCGGTGAAGCGAAGCAGCGCGCCAAATCTGAACTGGTAGTCCACGAATGCAGAGTCCCCATTCTGCAACGGGCCAATGTCGTTATTTTGCCCGGGTTTCTTGCGGTCAAGCTATCGTCCATTCATATTTGACGTCAAGCGTCATTAGTGAAACGGTGACCGATGGCCGACGAAAAGCTGAACTACGGGGCGCCGGCCCTCGAAAAAGGGCTCGACATTCTCGAGCTGCTCGCGCGCTCCGGCAGGCCGCTGGGCAACCGGCAGCTTGCCGACGAGCTCGGCCGCTCGAAGAACGAGATCTTCCGCATGGTGCATGTGCTGCTTCGGCGCGGCTACATCCAGCGCGACGAGAGCGGCGAGGGCATGCTGCTCTCAAACAAGCTTTTCGCGCTGGGCATGCAGACCGCACGGGCCCGCGATCTCGTCAGCACGGCGGCGCCCATCGTGGAAAATTTTGCTGAAGAAGTGCATCAGGCGGCTCACCTCGTCGTCGCGCATCGCGGCGAGACCGTCATCATAGCCGCGGCCTCGGGCGGCGCGGACATGAACTTCTCGCTGAAGCTGGGATACCGCCGCCCGCTTGCCGATGCCCATTCCGGCCTCGTGCTGATGGCGTTCCAGCCACAGGCGATTCGCGACCGGATGATTGCGGAAAGCCTGCTGCTGATGCGCGAGCCGCCCGACAAGGCGAAGCTTGCCGCTGACCTCGACAGGGTCCGCAGAGAGGGCGCCATCATCCACGAGAGCCGCGACATCGTCGGCGTGACCGACGTGGTCTGCCCGATCCTTGTCGACGATGGGCGAGCGGTGGCCTGCGTCACCGTGGCCGCGGTCAGCCGCCGCAGCTCGCCGCCCGATTTCGACGCCATGCTGGACCGGCTACAGCTGGCCTGCGCGGAAATCGCGCATGAGCTTGCCGGCTACGCGCCGTCTCCGGCTCGGGCCGAGTTCAGCCGGCGACGATGAGGTCGCGGCCGCGCCTCGACAGCAGTTCGGCACCGGTCTCCGTCACGATGACGTTGTCGATGATACGGGCGCCCAGCCCTTCGGGTCCGACGAACACCGGCGGCTCGATCGTCATGACCATGCCGGCGCGAAGGACGTAAGGGCTGCCGCCGATCATGTGCACCGGCTCCGCCCAGCTCGGCGGAAAACCAGGCCCTATTCCGTAGCCGGACGTGTGGACGCGATGGCGCTCCAGTCCTGCCTCGACGATGACGGCCTTGGCGGCCGCGTGGGGAACCGTTGCGGGCACGCCGTCGCGGATCGATGCGATCATGGCGTCCGAGGCCCTCCGGACCACGTCATGGAGTTCGCGCATGCGCGCGGTCGGTGATCCAAGCACGAACTGCCGGCCGATGGTCGAGGTGTAGCGCCGGTAGGCCGCGCCGAACTCGATGCTGCCGAAATCGCCTTCCATCAGGATCCGCTCGGTCGGTGCGCCGTGGCTGTAGGCCGAGCGGGGACCCGAGACGAGATTGATCGGGCTCGCCGCGATGCCGCTGCCGTTTTTCAGCAGGGTTTCGTAGACGCCGCCCGCCAGCTGCAGTTCGGACGATCCGGTGGCGAGATCGCGGGTAAAGCGATCCAGGCCGAGGTCGGCCAGTTCCGCTGCCTTCCGGACATGGGCCAGCTCGGCGGGCGACTTCACCAGCTTGAGGTTGGCGATGAGATCGGTGGGTTCCGCGACGAGC
Source organism: Rhizobiaceae bacterium (assembly GCA_020696915.1). Classification (GTDB taxonomy): domain Bacteria; phylum Pseudomonadota; class Alphaproteobacteria; order Rhizobiales; family Rhizobiaceae; genus JAJFMR01. The sequence continues at coordinate 19,525 of JAJFMR010000068.1, forward strand.
CCCCCGCCCAGAAAGTCGCGCAAGCCGAGGTAGTGGCGCGGATGCAGATAATAGGCCGGAACTTCGAGCCCGACACGCGCGCCGGTCAGCCCGAAGCGCCGGGCGAGCGTCGCAAAGGCAGCTATCGGATCCTCGTTCTCTCCCCCACCGAACCCATAGACTTCGTCGGCGAGCGAATCCGTCAGGTATTCGTGCACCTCGCCCTGCCGCGTCAGCAGGACCAGCGGCCCGTCGCTCGCGCTCACCAGCAGGCACTGGAATTCCTGATAACTCTTGGCGTCGCTGCCGGTCAGCCAGTGGATGGATACCGGATGGATGGCGATCAACCAGTCGAGCCCCGCCGTACCAACCG
>JAJFMR010000452.1 GCA_020696915.1 Rhizobiaceae bacterium
CGGGCAATTTCTCGGTCCTCCAGCGCAATACGGCGCTCGAACCTGGCGTAAAGCTGAGGCTGGAACAGGCGGCTGTTGCCGATGTCCAGGGACATCTGCTGCTCCACCTGTCCGAGAGCAACCAAGGCGATCATCGCATCCATTCATCGGAGCCGGGGAGACAACAGGTCAAGGTCAAAGTCGTTACGCTCGACGGCTATTTTTCTGGACGAGACCTGCCTCCCATGCTTCTGAAATGCGACACACAGGGCAGCGAGCCCAAGATCGTCCGGGGCGCAGACGAGACCATTGCCGCCAATCTCTCGTCCTCGACCTTCATTTTCGAGTTCTGGCCCTTCGGCATGGTAGGGGCAGGGGAGAACATAGAGGAATTCGTGCGTCGTTTGGGCTCCTGGCCCCACCGGCCTTTCATCATCGACGGCGAACGGAACTGCCTGAAACCGATCGAATGGACCGAATTGTTGGCGCGTTGTCAGAGTGATTTGGCGCCTGAATCGCAAAACTTCGTTGACCTTCTGCTGGTGGTGCCCGGCACTCCGGCCTTCAATTCGGTCGCCGATCTGATACACGCCGACTAGCGTCGGCGGTCCATGGAATTTGGCCTGGCGTCCCACCTTCGCGGGCGGACCCGACAATACGGCCGCCCCTCTTCCAATCCATGAGGTCGCGCAGGTTCGCCGCAGGTCGTGCGGGAGTACCAGGTCGGCAGGCCTGACGATTCGGAAACCTGCCGCGTGCCGCGCGAGCTGGTCGCACCGACAGGCAGGCGGCTGTCTGTCTCGAGGTCGGCGTTCACCTCTTTGCCGGGGCCGACAGCCGGACATGGTGGCTCTGCACGCTCCTGGTCCTCGGCCGGCCAGGCGATAAGGGACCATGCCACGCTGCTTCGTGTTCCAGACTGCGTAGGCCATGCGCCACAAGGGTTGAGGTCGCTGATTTCCACCCAGCCAATAATGCTGAAACGCAGGGCATCTTAACCATCCGTTAACCATGGCGTCATAGCGTTAACAAATCAGCAAGGATACTTTCCGTGGACAGCGTCGCCTTTGTGAAGACCGACAGTGCCGCCTTGGCCCAGAAGAAGTCGATCCGCTTTCCCGCGCGCTCTTTCCTGGCCTTTGCCCTCGCTCCCGAGGCGCCGCTCGGCGAGTGGCTGGAGTGCCTTGACCAGTGGACGGAGAACTCCCCCGGCTTCTTCTTGGGCCGGCCGGTCGTGCTCGATCTCAATCTGCTGCAGCCTCAGGCGAGCGAGGTCAAGGCGCTGGTTGGAGAGCTGGCCGCGCGCGGCATCCGCATCTACGCCATTGAATCCCGCGATCTCGTTTCGCTCGGACCGGACCTGCCGCCGCTTCTGAAGGGAGCGAGGGCGTCGTCGGTCGTCCACGAACCGCATGCGCCGGCCGATCCGGCAATCGCCCCGGAGACGCGGGTCGAAGACGTCGCGGTTTCGGCCGCGCTCATCATCGACTCTCCGATCCGCTCCGGACAATCGATCTACCATCCGCATGGCGACGTGGTCGTGCTCGGGTCGGTGGCATCCGGTGCCGAGATCCTCGCGGGCGGGTCCATCCATGTCTACGGCACGCTGCGCGGACGAGCCTTTGCCGGTGCGACCGGGAACCAGTACGCGCGCATCTTCTGCCGCAAGAACGAAGCCGAGCTTCTGGCCGTGGACGGCTGGTACCGCACGGCCGAAGACATGGAATCCTCGACGTACGGAAAGCCTGTCCAGGCCTTCCTCGACAATGGCGTGGTCTGGGTCGCCGCCCTCAACTGAACAGCACTGGAGACACGAGCATGGGCAAGGTAGTGGTCGTCACCTCGGGCAAGGGAGGCGTCGGCAAGACGACATCCACTGCAGCTCTCGGCGTGGCTCTGGCGCAAACGGGGTTGAAGGTGGTCGTCATCGACTTCGATGTCGGTCTCAGGAATCTCGACCTGGTCATGGGCGCGGAGCGGCGCGTGGTCTTCGACCTCGTCAACGTGACGCAAGGATCGGCAAAGCTTTCCCAGGCACTCATCCGCGACAAGCGCATCGACACGCTGTTCCTGCTGCCCGCCTCCCAGACCCGCGACAAGGACGCCCTTACCGAGGAGGGCGTGTCGAACGTGATCACGACGCTGCGGGCGAAATTCGACTACGTGCTGTGTGACAGTCCTGCGGGCATCGAGCGGGGCGCCCAACTCGCCATGCGTTTCGCCGACGCGGCCGTCATCGTCACCAATCCGGAAGTGAGTTCGGTCCGCGATTCGGACCGCATCATCGGTCTGCTCGACTCCAAGACGGTGCTGGCGGAGCGCGGCGAGAGCGTGACCAAGCACATTCTGGTGACGCGCTACGACGCGGCGCGGGCCGCACGGGGCGAGATGCTCGCCATCGACGACGTCCTCGAAATTCTGTCCACGCCGCTTCTCGGCATCATTCCCGAGAGCCAGGCAATTCTGAGGGCATCGAATCTGGGCACGCCGGTGACGCTCAACGATCCCACGAACCCGGCTGCGCGGGCCTACATGGAGGCCGCAAAAAGGCTGCAGGGCGAGAACCTGCCGCTGGCACTGCCGACCCATAGGAGGGGGTTCATCGATCGCCTGTTTGGAAGGAAGGCAGCATGACTCTGTTCGACATCTTCAAGCGCCGCGGCAGCGCGCCTGTCGCCCGGGAACGCCTGCAGCTTTTGCTGGCGTATGAGCGCAAGAACCGGAACCAGCCGGACCTCGTCGCCCTTCTGCGGGAGGAAATCATGGCCGTGATCGCCAAACACGTCAAAGTCGATCAGGACCAGCTCCAGGTTACGATGGATCGCGGCGCGACAACGTCGACGCTCGAGATCGACATCCAGATCCCCAATGGAGGCCCGATGGCCGCCGCTGTCTGACGGCGGCCGTGATCGGCCCGGCACTGGCTCCCAGACAACCCGACGCCCCGGAAACTTCGGGGACAGCACGCGTTTGGCCCAGACCCGCAGTAAAGGCCGGCGCGTCGGCCGCCGGCTTTCGTTCGCGCCTTCCGCCAGCTGG
>JAJFMR010000069.1 GCA_020696915.1 Rhizobiaceae bacterium
GGCCATCGCCTCTATCTCGGCGCGGACTCCGGCAATCGTCTCCCCGTAACGTCCATAGGGAACACATTCCCCGCGGCCGGATTTCCCGCCATCGACTATCGTGCAGGTCAGGACCTCGGCCGCGGTCCTCGACCCGCGTGAAATGGTGAACGTCCCGTTTATCGGAAAACGCTCCTCAGCGACCGAAAGGACACGGCTCATGTACTATCTTCTCCGAGTGGGCGTTCGCTGGCCGCGTCAAAGTGACAGGGGCGGTGCGAGCGGATAGAACTCCCACCATGTTGACCAAGGAAGAAAGGGAAGCAAGCAGCGACGCCGCCGATGTGCCGGACAACCCACCGCGTGTGGAGGCAGGCGAGGCTGGCGGGGTGCTGACCTGCCGCCTGTCGGGTGACTGGACGACGATGACCGTCGGGCTGGTCGACAGGGAGATGCGGGCAATTCCCGGGAAGGCTGGCGGGACCGTGGTGCTCGACCTTTCTGCCCTCGCCAGGCTGGACACGGCCGGCGCCTGGTTGATCGAAAGGCTCGCCGCCGCACTTCGTGACAGGAGCATCGAGGTCAGGCTCGAAGGAACGAGCGTTGCGGCGTCCACGCTTCTCGAAGCCGTCGCTCCGGCCGCCGACATGGGCACGGGCGACCGGCCCCCGGCTCGGGACAACATACTCGTTCATGGCCTCGCGCTGCTCGGCATGCGGGTCTACGAGATACGCGACGATTTTCTGGCCTCGATGAACATTCTCGGCGCGACCATCCGCGGCGGCCAGATGAAGCTCGGCCGCGGTCACGGGGTCAATCCCGCGGCGATCTTCCACCAGATCGACCGGATGGGTGTCGGGGCCATACCGGTCGTTGCCCTGATGTCGGCAATCGTCGGCGCCATCGTGGCGCAGCAGGGAGCCTATCAGCTCTCCTATTTCGGCGCCGATATCTTCGTGGTCGACCTGGTCGGAGTCCTCGTGCTGCGCGAACTCGGCGTTCTGATGACCGCCATCATGATCGCTGGACGCTCGGGGAGCGCCATCACCGCCGAAATCGGCTCGATGAAGATGCGCGAGGAGGTAGACGCGCTTACCGTCATCGGTCTCAATCCGATTGGCGTGCTGGTGTTTCCGCGCCTCGTCGCACTGGTTATCGCGCTGCCCTGCCTGGCCATAATCGCCAATTTCGCCGCACTCGGAGGCGGCATTCTCGTGTCCTACGTGTATTCCGACATTTCGCCGACGGCTTTCATCGACCGGCTGCGTGTCGCGATAGACGTTTCGACCATCGCCGCGGGGCTGATCAAGGCGCCGTTCATGGCCCTGATCATAGGCATCATCGGTGCGGTCGAAGGAATGAAGGTCAAGGGCAGCGCCGAATCGCTCGGCCGCCATGTGACCGCTTCCGTGGTCAAGGCGATCTTCATCGTGATCATTCTCGATGGGCTGTTCGCGGTCTTCTACGCCGCTATCGACTTCTAGGGCATGGGCGCGATGAGTCAGGCGGAACAGATCGAGGCGGAACGCCCGGCAGCCGAGAAGGCGGAGATCGTCCTGTCGGTGCGCGACATCAGCGTCGCCTTCGGCGACCACGTCGTTCTCGATGGGCTGTCCATGGACATCAGGCGGGGGGAAATCCTCGGGTTCGTGGGCGCTTCGGGCTCCGGAAAGTCGGTGCTGCTGCGCTCAATTCTCGGCATTACCAAGAAGCAGGCAGGCACGATAAGGCTTTTCGGCGTGGATCTCGATACGGCCACCGAGGCCGAACGGATGCGGCTCGACATGCGTTGCGGCGTGCTTTTCCAGCACGGGGCGCTGTTTTCCGCGCTGACCGTCCAGGAAAACATCCAGGTTCCCATGCGCGAGTATCTCGACCTACCAAGGCCGCTGATGGATGAACTGGCCCTGCTGAAGATCGATTTGGTCGGGCTGCCGGCCGACGCGGCGCTCAAATATCCCTCGGAACTGTCGGGGGGCATGATCAAGCGAGCCGCACTGGCGCGGGCTCTGGCGCTCGACCCCGAGCTGGTTTTTCTCGACGAGCCGACCTCCGGCCTCGATCCGATCGGCGCGGCCGAATTCGACGAGCTGGTCGTGAAGCTGCGGGATACGATGGGCCTCACGGTCTACATGGTCACCCACGATCTCGACAGTCTGTTTACTGCCTGCGATCGGATCGCCGTGCTCGGCAAGGGAAAGGTGATCGTGCAGGGCACGATCGACGACATGCTGGCCAGCGAGGATGCCTGGGTAAAGTCCTATTTCCGTGGAAAGCGCGCACGGCAGCTCGACCTTGCGGGCCGGTCGGAGATCTGACAGCAAAGGGGCGAAATGGAAACCAGGGCCAACTACGTCATCGTCGGCATCTTCACGCTGCTGGCGGTTCTTGCCGCCTTCGCTTTCGTCTACTGGACGGCAGCAGTCGGCGATCGCGGCGAAACGACGGTACTGCGCGTGCGAATTCCGGGTTCCGCCTCGGGCCTTGGCCGGGGCAGTGCCGTGCAGTTCAATGGCGTCAGGGTGGGAGATGTGCGGCGTGTCTATATCGACGTCCAGAATCCGACGGTTGCCATCGCCGACACCGAAATCGATCGGCTGACGCCGATCACCAAGTCGACTCAGGCGGATATCGGGCTTGCCGGACTGACCGGACAGGCAAGCATCGACCTCAAGGGCGCCGATCCCCGGGAACCCAATCTACTCGACGAGGCGGAACGTGAGGGGCGCGTCGCCGAGATAACGGCCAATCCATCCACGATCACCAATCTTCTCGATACGGCGCAGAATATCTTCACGCGTGCCGATTCGGTGCTCACGCAACTCGAAGGATTTACTGAGGAGGTGCGTGGGCCGCTTGCCGAGACGGCCAGGAACGCGCAGAGGTTCTCGGCGGCGCTGGCGGCGAATTCGGACGGCGTCGAGCAATTCCTGGGAAGCGTCACGGCGCTTTCGGAGGAGCTTGCTGGCGTCTCCGGCAAACTCGACGGTACGATGCGTGCCGCCGAAGGGCTGCTTGCCTCGGTCGACCCGCAGAAGATCGAGACAATCGTCGGCAATGTCGAGACTTTCACCAACACGCTGGGCGCATCGAGCGAGCGGATCGATACGATCGTCAAAGGCGTCGAGACGGCCGTCGCCTCGATCAGCGATTTTGCGGCGAATGCGGAACAGACTATCGCCAGGGTCGACGGCGTTCTGGAGGGCGTCGACAGGAGCACGGTCCGCGACGCGATCTCCAGCATCGGCCGAGCCGGCGCCAACGCCGACAAGGCTATGGCCGACATCGCCACACTGACCGAAAAGATCGCTCCGCGCGCCGACGATATCGATCGCCTCATTGGCGATGCCGGGGAGCTCGCCAGCCGCCTCAGCCAGGCATCGGCCCGCGTCGACGGGGTCCTTGCCAAGGCCGACAGCGTGCTGACCACGGCCGGCAACGCGCTGCAGGGTGTCGAACCCGACACGGTGCGCAATGCGCTTTCAAACATCGAAAAAGCCAGCGCCAACGCCGACAAGGCAGCGGCTGACATCGCCAAGGTGACGGAAGGGATACGAGCCGACGACGTCGAGCGGATCATAGATGACGCCGGCGAACTGGCCGACCGGCTCAATCGGGCGTCGGTCCGTGTCGACGGTATTCTGGCCAAGGTGGATGGCCTCCTTGGGTCCGGGGAGGCGGAAGGCGTGATCACCCAGGCCGGCGAGACGCTACAGGCCTTCAGGCGGGTGGCCGACACGCTGAACTCACGCCTCGATACGATCACCGAGGGTCTCGCGAGGTTTTCCGGACAGGGCCTGCGCGACGTCGAAGCATTGGTCCGCGACAGTCGCCGTTCGATCAACCGCATCGAGCAGGCCGTCACCGACCTCGAGCGCAATCCGCAACGGATAATCACCGGTGGGGAAGGCGAGGTCCGCACCTATGACGGCCGCGCCCGGCGTTGACAATGCTGGCTGGCGCCCGCAAGACATGACGTTCGAGGGATCGTGACACCCGCCTGTCGGGCAGTTCCGGGGACTGTATTGAGATTTGGCACGTTCGTCTTTGCGGCCGCGGCCCTGTCGGTTGTGCTTTCGGGCTGCGCGCTGATCGGCGGCGGCTCCAGGCCCCTCGACACGTTCGAGCTGACCGCGCCCCCGGCAGGCAAAGGAAATGGGCGCGGCGGCCGGCAGATTCTCATTGCGGAACCTTCGGCGCTGAAGGCCCTGGACGGTCAGAACATCGTCATCAAGCCATCACCCGGCGTCATCCAGTATCTTGAGGGGGCGCAGTGGGCGGACCGGCTGCCGCGCATCATCCAGGCGCGTCTGGCAGAGACCTTCCAGCGTTCCGGCAATTTCGGAGGCGTCGGCAAGCCGGGGGAGGGGCTGGCCATCGACTATCAGGTAATTGCCGAGATTCGCGCCTTCGACATCGAGGTCAACGGCGGCGAACAGGCGGAAGTCGAGATCTTCGTGAAACTCCTCAACGACCGCAACGGCGTTGTGCGCGCATCGCGCACCTTCGCGGCAAATGCACCGGTCGCCGGATCCGGCAACAATGCCTTTGTCGCGGCGCTCGACCGGGCCTTCGGAGAGGTGGCCGTCGCCATAGTCGAGTGGACCGATTCCATCATCTGAGCGGGACGGCGGAGCTGTGCTTCGCCATCCTTTCTATCTCAGGCGTCCGCTCGCGTGCGCCAGCATCGTATAGACCTTGCCCGTGTCGGAGGTCAGGTATGTCTGCGTCATGACGTTGTCGTGGTCGCCGCGGGCGACGTCCTTCAGCAGCTTCTCGAAGTCCTCGCAATAGCGGTCCACCGCGGCTCGGAATTCGCCGTCCGCCAGGTATTTGCGGCGGATTTCGTCGAACGTCTGCTGGCCCTTCAGGGTGTAGAGGCGGCGGGTGAACACGTCACGCTCGCCGTGACGGTAGCGGTTCCAGAGCTCGATGGAGGCGTCGTGATCTATCGCCTTGGCGATGTCCATTGAAAGCGAGTTCAAGGATTCGACCACCTGCAGCGGTGAGCGCGGGCTGGGGGCCGGGCGGGGGGCGTCCTCCGGCACGGCCATCGTTTCGTCCGTTGTCTCTCCCCGCGACGCATTGGTCAGGAGGTCGCGCACCCACCCGCGTTGCGGCGCACCGGCTGAGCCCTCGGTTGCATCGCGAGCCTCGACCGGCCGCTCGGCAGCCCGCGCTGGTGCACTGTGGTCGGGCGCCGCAGGCCCGTCCCGCTGCGGCTCCTGTTGACGCGGGCCTGCTTGTGGAGCGGACCGCACGCCGCCCCGCGGTTCGGCGACATCGGTGCCACGGCCGGACCGTGCGACGATTTCGGAGAGTTCCTTCAGCGCGTTGATCTGCTCGCCGACTGCGCGGCGAATGGCCGATGTCGACTCCTTTGCCTCGAGCGGCAGTTCCAGGACACCCTTTCTGATTTCGGCGCGCGTCTCCTCGAGCTCGGTTCGGATCGAGCCTGCCGTGCGGCGCATCTCCTCGGTCGCATCGGCAAAGCGCTGGGTGGCGGATTCGACCACTTCCGAGATGGCCTCGCGAATCTTGCCCGTGGATTCAAGGGTGCGCCCTTCCGCCGAGGCGATCGTATTGCCGATCAGTTGCTCGAAGGAGCGCATGACCTGTTCGAGGTCTTCCGACTTCTTCACGAGCCCGACCGCGAGATCCTCCAGCGACGACTGCCGCTCCAGAGTGTGCTCCAGATTGCTCTGGGCCGAGCTCAGGAGATCCGATGCGCTCGCCAGCAATCGGCTGTGCTCGTCGAATTTGGTGGCGATGGAGGCCACCTCCCGCAGCGTTGCCGACGAGAGTTCGGTAAGGCGCGTGGTGTTCTGGTCGACCAGCCGCGCCGAGCTTGCGAACGTCTGCGAAGCCTTCTCCGTCGTCGTTGCGAAGCTCCGCGTGCTTCCGGTCAACCGGTCGTCGACGTTGGCGAGGTTTTGTGCTGCCAGCTCGATCAGTTCGTTGAGCTGCCTGCTGGAAGCCGCCAGCCTGTCGATCAGGCCGGACACCCCTTCGGCGAGACCGTTGCGCGCGCCCTCGACGGCCGACAGCGTCTCGGCGGTACGGCTGGCAAGTGCGCTGACGAGCGCTGCATTCTCGGAACGCAGCCGCTCGGCCGAGCGGCTCGAGGTGTCATCGACAGCCCGCGCAAATTCGTCCCCCGCGGCCGAGAAGCGCTCCACGAGCGGTGTCGCCGTCTCATCGAGGATCCTGGTTATCTCGGCGGACCGCTCAGCCAGCATCGTGTTCAGCTCGCGAGTGTTGGCGCCGATCGTCCGGGCAGCCTCGCTGGTGCTCTGGCCGACATGCTGGCCCACCGCCGCAAACGTCTCCGCGATGAAGTTGGCCCGCGAGACGAGCTGGGCTTCGGCCTGGGCAATCTGGTCGCTCAGCCGCCGCCCCATCGTTTCGGCGCCTTGCACAAGACGGCTTTCGGCATTCTCGACATGAGCGTCGACGCGCGCCGCCATGCCTTCGGCACCGGCGGCCAACCGTTGGTCAGCCCTGCTCAGCGCATCATCGATGGCGCGGGCGCTTCCTTCCAGCTCGGCGGCGGTCTTCTCGGCGCGCGCCGCCATCCGCTGCTCGGTTTCGGTGAAGACATCGGCAATGTCCCTGGCGCGTGCGCCGATCGCCGCTGCACTATCGCCGATGCGGGCAGCGAGATGCTGGTCGGCGGCGTCGAAGACGTTGCCGATCTCGACGGCACGGGCCGACAGCGCCTCGCTGGTCTCGCCGATGCGGCGGGCGATCTGACGGTCGGCCTCGCTGAAGACGTCGCCGAGCTCGGCCGCCTTGGCCGCCAACGCTCCAGTGGTCTCTCCGACCCGCTGGACCATCCGCCGGTCGGCGAGTTCGAAGACGCGGCCGATCTCGACGGCACGGCCGGCGAGCGCATCCGCCGTCTCGGCTGCCTTGGCGGACAGGACTTCGGCAGTTTCGTCCGCGCGTTGGGCAATCTGCCGGTCGGCAGCCTCGAAGACGCGGCCGATCTCGATGGCACGGGTGGCCAGCATCTCGGCGGTCTCGCCCGCCCGAGCGGCAAGACGCTGGTCGGCCTGCTCGAGGCTGGACGCGATTTCGCCGGCCTGCGTGCCGATCGCCGAAGCACTGTCGGCGATGCGGGCCGCAATGCGCCGGTCCGCATCGTCGAAGATCCGGCCGAATTCGCCAGTCCGCATGTCCAGCCTGTCGGCGCCGTCGGCGATGCGGGCGATGAGCTTCTCGTCAACCGCATCGAATATTCTTCCGAGTTCGCCGGCGCGGGCCTGAAGCGCGTCGGCCGATTCACCGATTCGTAAGCCAAGCCTCTGGTCGGCATCCTCGAAGTTGCGCAGGATGTCGCCGGCGCGCGACGCCAGGGCACTTGCCGATTCGATGGCGCGGGCAACGAGCCGCTGGTCGGCATCGTCGAAGAGTCGGCTGATCTCCGTCGCACGTTGCGCCATTGCCTCGACGGACTCCTCGCCACGCGCCTTCAGGGCCCCCGATGTTTCGAGGGCCCGCGACGCGAGCCGTCCGTCTGCTTCCTCGAAAGCGCGCACGATCTCCTCAGCCCGCGCCAGCAGCGCTGCGGACGTCTCCTCTGCCCGAGCCGCAATCTGGCGGTCGGCATCGGTGAAGGCGCGGCCGGCCTCCTGGGTCAGCGCGGAAGTGACTTCCATCACCTTGTCGCGCAGTGCGCCCGCAACGAGAACGGCGCTGCGCTCCAGCACCTGGCGTACATTGTCGACGCCGGAGGTCAGGGCGCGCTCCATGGTAGCGGTTCGCTCCTCGATGACGCCGGTCTGTCGAAGGAAGGCGTCCTCGATCTTTTCGACATCGGCAGCAACCGCATCCGATATGTGAACTCGCCGGGCGGCCATCGATTCGATGTGCTCGGCAATCGCCGCATCGATTTCGCGGCGGGCATCCGCGAGCTTGCCCAGGTCCTCATCGAGCGCCCTGGCGAACTGGCTGCGCCCCTCGGCGAGCCGGGCGACATGTCCGGACACGACGTCGTCGAAATCGGCGCGCCCATCCGCGACGGCCTGCAGGTCGGCCCGCAAGGCTTGCGACAGGATGTCTCGGCCTTCTGCGATCTTCCTGACCTGCGCGGCGACCAGCGTGCCGACATTCTCGCGCACGTCGGCGAGCCTTTGCAGGTCCGCCTCCATGGCGCGCGCGAGGATCTCGCGGCCTTCCCCGATCTTCCCGACCTGTCCGGCTATCATCTCATCGATGCTCGACCGGGTCTGGGCAAGCTTCCGGAGGTCCTCTTCGAGGGCACGGGCCAGTATGCCGCGGCCTTCGGCCAGCTTTTCGACCTGCCCCGCAACCAGGCCGTCGATCCCCGAGCGCGTTTCGGCGAGCTTCTGCAGATCCTGATCGAGGGCACGCGTGAGTATTTCACGTCCCTGGGCAAGCTTCTCGACCTGCCCGGCCACAAGTCCGTCGATGGTCGAGCGGCTTTCCGCCAGTTTTTCGATATCTTCCCCGAGCGCCCGGGTCAGTTGCGCGCGGCTCTCGGCGAAGCGATCGATCTGGCTGGTGACGAATGCGTCGATGCTCGAATGGCCTTCGTCGAGCTTTCGAAGGTCGGCCTCGAGCGCCTGGGCGAGCGAATTGCGGCCTTCGGCGAGCTTCTCCATCTGACGGGCGACCAGAGCCTCGATGCCGGAATGGCCTTCGGCAATCCTGTTGAGGTCAGCTTGGAGGGCGCGGGTAAGAATGTCCCGGCCCTGAGACAGTTTCTCGACCTGGCCGGCGACGAGGCCATCAATGTTCGAGCGGCTTTCCGCAAGCTTCCGGAGATCGTCCGCAAGGGCGTTCGCCAGCATTTCACGGCCTTCGGAAAATTTGCCGATCTGCGCGTCGACGAGGGTCTGGATGTCGGCCGAACGCTCGGCGATCCTGCCGAGGTCGGCTTCCAGCGCCCGGGTGAGAATGTCACGGCCTTCGGCCAGCTTTTCGACTTGCCCGGCGACGATCCCGTCGATCCCGGCGCGGACCTGCGAAAGCTTGTCCAGATCGTCCTCGAGAGCCCGTGCCAGCGCGTTGCGGCCCTCGGCAAACTTGCCCACCTGGGTATCGATGAGCGCCTGGATGCCCGCCGACCGGTCGGCGATCCTGGCGAGATCCGCTTCCAGCGCCCGGGTGAGGATGCCCCGACCCTCGGCCAGCTTTTCGACCTGGGCCGCAACGATGCCGTCGATGGCGGAGCGGGCCTGCGTCAGCTTGTCGAGGTCGTCGTCCAGAGCGCGTGCCAGCATGTCGCGGCCTTCGGAGAATTTGCCGACCTGCGCATCGATGAGCGTCTGGATACCGGACGACCGTTCGCCGATCCTGGCAAGGTCCGCTTCCAGCGCCCTGGTAAGGATGTCGCGTCCTTCGGCCAGCTTCTCGACCTGCCCGGCGACGATGTCATCGATGCCGGCGCGGGCCTCCAGAAGCTTGTCGAGATCGTCCTGAAGGGCGCGCGCCAGCATGTCCCGGCCTTCGGCGAATTTGCCGATCTGCGCGTCGATGAGGGTCTGGATGCCGGACGACCGCTCGCCGATCCTGTCGAGGTCCGCTTGCAGTGCCCTGGTCAGGATGTCACGTCCCTCGACGAGCCTTTCGACCTGGCCGGCAACGATGCCGTCGATGCTGGAGCGCGCCTCTGACAGCTTGTCGAGATCGGCCGCCAGCGCCCGGCGCAGGATATCGCGGCCCTCGGCGAGTCTTTCCACCTGTCCGGCAACCAGATTGTCGATGCTGCCGCGGCTTTCTGCCAGCTTCTGCAGATCTTCCTGCAGCGCCTTGGTGAGTGCGCCGCGGCCGACGGCGAATTTCTCGACATGGCTGTTCAACAATCCGTCGATGGCGCCGAGATCCGCCTCGAGCGCCCGCGACAGGGCTTCGCGGCCCTCGGCCAGCCTTTGGACCTGCCCGGTCACCATGCTTTCAACTGCGACGCCGCTTTCCCTCAGCTTGGCCACGTCGTTTTCGAGCGCTTCCGAAATCATGTTGCGGCCGTCGCCGAACTTCTGGATCTGCGCGGCGACGAGATCGTCTATGCTTTCCATGTCTGCCTTGAGGGCCCGCGAGAGAATGTTGCGTCCCTCACTCAACCTTGCCAGTTGTTCGGCGACAGTTTCCTCAATTCCGGCGCGGACTTCCGAAACCTTGTTGAGATCCGTCTCGAGGGTCCGGGCGAGAATGTTGCGGCCTTCGGCCAGCTTGCCGACATGCTCGGCGACCATTTCATCAATGTGAAGACGCGCTTGCACGAGTTTTCGCGAGTCTTCGGCGAGAGCGCGGGCAAGACCATCCCGCCCGGCCGCAAGCTGTTCGAGTTGGCCTCCCAGTGCCGCATCGATGGTCGCCCGCTGCTCGTTGACTTTGCGGAGATCCTCCTCGAGAGCCCGGGAAAGCGTGCTCCGACCCTCGGCGAACCTCTGGATCTGGCTGCCGACCGCAGCGTCGATGGCGGCGCGTCCTTCGGCAAACTTCTCGAGATCCGAATGCAGGGCGGCGGCCATGCGGTCGCGGCCTTCGGCAAGCTTCAAAGTGTGTGCATCAACCGCCTGCTGGACCTCGGCGCGGGCCTCGGCGAGACGGGCGATGTCTTCGTCGAACGCCCTCGAAACGATCCTG
>JAJFMR010000453.1 GCA_020696915.1 Rhizobiaceae bacterium
CTTGACGTGTTCCGCGGCAAGCCCCTCGTGGTGAGCCTCGTCTACACGGCCTGCATGGCGATCTGTCCCGCGACCACGCAGCAGCTGAAATCGGCGGTAGCTCGCGCCCGCAAGGCGGTGGGGGACGATGAATTCCACGTGCTGACAGTGGGCTTCGACGCCCGCAACGACACGCCACGCCGCATGGCCGCCTTTGCCATCGACCAGGATGTGGCCGACGACCCGCGGTGGCGCGTGGCGAGCGGCGAACCCGCCACGCTGGACGCGCTGCTTGCCGACCTCGGCTTCAGCTATTCGGCTGCCGCGGGCGGTTTCGAGCATGTCGTGCAGACGACCATCGTCGACGCGGAAGGGCGCGTCTATCGCCAGGTTTACGGCGACGATTTCCCCATCCAGATTTTCATCGAGCCACTGAAGGAGCTGGTATTCGGCGTCACCACGCGCTCGTTTTCGCCCGGCGCGCTCGCCGACCGACTGCGCTTCCTGTGCACGGTCTATGACCCCGCGACCGGCCGCTACCGGACCGACTACGCCATCTATATCGGTATTTTCACCGGTGGCCTGTCGCTGGTCATCATGGCCGTCATCATCGCCCGCATGTGGCTGGGCAACCGCCGCCTCCAACAGGCCCGCGGCGGCTCGACCTCATGAGCAAGGCGCCTGCCGCCGGCCAGACGCACGACTGGCCCGCCATGCGTGCCGCCAAGGCCGGGCTGCGGCGCGTCTTCGACGGACTCGAACGCGGCGCCGAACGCCTGTTTTCGCCGGCTCTCAACCCCCTCTCCCAGCTCGGGGCGATCTCCTTCTTCCTGTTCTGGATCGTCGCCGTCAGCGGCATCTATCTGTTCGTCTTCTTCGACACCGGCATCGTGAATGCCTATTCGTCGGTCGAGTGGATCAGCGGAACCCACTGGTACCATGCCGGCGTCATGCGCAGCTTCCACCGCTACGCCTCCGACCTGATGGTCCTGAGCATGGCGCTCCACCTGCTGCGCGAGTTCTCGCTCGACCGCTATCGCGGCACGCGCTGGTTCTCGTGGTTCACGGGCATTCCGCTGGTCTGGCTGCTCTACGTCTCCGGCATTTCCGGCTATTGGCTGGTATGGGACGAGCTCGCCCAGTATGTCGCGGTAACCTCGGCGGAGCTGCTCGACGTGGTGCCGATCTTCGGCGAGCCGCTGGCACGAAACTTCCTGACGCCGTCGCATCTCAGCAGCCGGTTTTTCTCGCTGCTCGTCTTCATGCACATCGCCGTGCCGCTGATGCTGCTGTTCGGCATGTGGATCCACATCCAGCGCATCTCCCGACCACGCGTGAACCCGCCGCGGCTGCTCGCCGCGCTGGTGCTGGCGGCCCTGCTCTTCGTCTCGCTCTGGAAGCCGGCGCTCAGCCAAAGCCCGGCCGACCTGACGAAGGTGCCTTCGGAGATCGGCCTCGACTGGTTCTTCCTGCCCCTTTACCCGCTCGCCGAGCGTTGGGGCGGCTGGGGCCTGTGGGCGCTGCTCCTCGGCGTGTCCACGATGCTGGCCGCCATGCCCTGGCTGCCGCCTTTCCGTCGGGCACCAGCGGCCGAAATCGATCTCGACCATTGCAACGGCTGCAACCGCTGCGTCGAGGATTGCCCCTACGAGGCCATCCGCCTCGTTCCCCGCACCGACGGACTGCCCTTCCCCCGTCAGGCGGAGGTGTCGTCCGATCTTTGCGTCAGCTGCGGCATCTGCATGGGGTCCTGCCCGTCCTCGACCCCGTTCCGCCGCACAGCCGAACTCAGGACAGGGATCGACCTTCCGGGTCAGCCCCTGCGCGAAGTGCGAGAAAGCGTGATCGATGCAGCCGCTGAGCTCGACGGACCCGAAAGGGTCATGGTGCTCGCCTGCGAGCACGGCGCTGGGGCCGGTCGCCTCGGCGGCACGGTTGGTTTCCCCTGCGTGGCGATGGTTCCGCCGTCGCTCATCGACTGGATATTAAGCCGGAGGCTCGCCGACGGGGTCGTCGTCGCCGGCTGCAGCGAGAGCACCTGCTACAACCGGCTCGGCGTCGAATGGACGAAGGAGCGCCTGGCCGGCACGCGAGATCCCTATTTGCGCAAGCGCGTGCCACGCGAGCGCCTGGCCACCATCTGGGCCTCGCCTTTCGAGGCCAACCGCTTCGAGGCCGAGCTTGCAGCGTTCGCCGCGGGACTGGGGGCCCTGCCGCCGCCACCGCAGGCCGCCACGCCGCCGGCCGCCGCCGAGAACCAGACGGAGGAACAGGCATGACGCCGACCCTCGCGTTTCTTGGCCGCTTCGCGGCGCTCGCCCTTGTCTTCACCGGCGCGGCGGCACTGTCCGACTGGCCGCCGCACCGCAGCCTGGCCGACAATGTCGGGGTTCTTACCCTGTCGTTCAGCCACGGGGCCGACCGCAGGGCGGCCTGCCGCAAGGCTACGCCCGATGAGCTCGCCGCGTTGCCGCCGAACATGCGGCGCCGGGAGATCTGCCCGCGCGAGAGGCCGCCGATCCGGGTCGAGATCGACATCGACGGGAGCGCCGCGTTCCGGGCGGACGTACCGCCTTCGGGCATCGCGGGGGACGGTCCGTCCCGGGTGCATCGGCGCTTGGTGCTCCCGGCCGGCGCCCACACCGTCGAGGTCCGCATGCGGGACCGTCCGGGCGACGGCTTCTCATGGCAATCGTCAAGGGAGCTCGAAATCGGGGCGGCCGACCATCGCGTCGTGGACTTCCGCGCCGATGCCGGCGGCTTCGTCTTTCACTGAACGGAGGATTCGAGATGGCCCTGATCGAATGGAAGAAGAACTACAGCGTCGGCAACGAAGCCGTCGACCATGAACATCGCGAACTCATCGACCTCATTAACCGGCTGCACGAGGATCTGCTCGCCGGGTCGCGCGAGCCCCGGGTGAGCGCCTTTCTGGGCGAGATCTTCCGCGCCATCTCGGCGCACTTCGCACTCGAGGAACTCTTCATGCGGGAGCACGGCTACGACCGCGCTTCGGAGCACAAGCAGGCGCACGAGGA
>JAJFMR010000454.1 GCA_020696915.1 Rhizobiaceae bacterium
TGGCGGCGATTGTCACCGCCCCGCCGAGTTCGTCAACCATGCGCCGCACCATCCAGAGGCCGAGACCGTCGCCGGCGCGCATGGCGGGGCCGGGATCGGGGTCGACGAGAATGGCGGCGCGCTCCCTGGGAATGCCGGGCCCGGTGTCGTACACCTCCAGCCTGAGCAGGCCGTCCTCCTTGCGAGCCGCGAGGCCGATCTCGCCGCCGTCGGGTGTCGCGGCACTTGCATTGAGCAGAAGGTTGAGCACCGCTTGCCTGACCGGCGCGCCGCTCACGGCGAACGATCCGGGCCATCCGGCTTCCCAGGACAGGAGCTGGCGCCGCCGCTTGAGCTCCGGCCCGACAAGCAGCCTGATGTCGTCGAGATCGGCCGTCGCCAAGGGCCGGGCGGGCCGCTGCGGCCGATAGGTGGCGAGCGCTGCTTCCACCACCTCGCGGATTCCCTGCAGTCCGCGCTCGATGAGGCGGATCGACGTGTCGCGGACGCCCGGCGTCGAACCGTGCGTTTTCAGCGTGTCGATGGCGTTGAAGAGGCCGCCGAGCGGATTGTTGATCTCGTGCGCCATGCCCGATGCGAGCCTGCCGAGACTGGCGAGCTTCTCCTCCTCGGCGAGCTGCATGGCGAGGTCGGCGCGCTGGCGCTCGGCGCGAACCAGCGCGTTGTAGCCCCGGAAGAGGCTTGCGGCCTCTCCCTCGCGAGCGGGAAACGCCTGCGGCGGGATCGGCTCGGCCGCGCCGTTCGCGGCAGTCCGCATGTGATTCTCCAGCACGCGCATCGGGCCGATCATGCGGCGCACCAGCAGGAACCCGCCGAGCGCGAACAGCGCCGCCAGGATGCCGTTGGTCACCAGCAGCGTGACGAGGATTTCGCGCCGCTCGGCAAACAGATGCGAAACGTCGAAGGCGGCGTGGATGGCGCCCACGGACTGGCCCTGATGGACGAGTTCCCGGCGCGCGAAGCCCGTCAGCTCGTCCTCGTCGATGGTCACGATGTCCGCGCCGTAGCGGTCCGCGTAATCCGCCGGCAGGGGGGAGTAGGAAGGGATGCGGTTCGGATCGCTCGCCGCAAGCACCCGCCCGTCGGCGCCCGTGACGACGGTCTCGACCGGCGACATCTGGACGTGCGAGCTCGCGGAACGGTCGATCGCGTCGAACGCCTCCCAGACGTCCTCGCGCAGCACCGCCGGCAGGACGGCTGCCGAGAGGCCGTCGAGCCAGGTGCTGGCAAGGCCGTCGAGGAAGGATTCCTGTGTCCGCGACAACCGGTCTAGCACGCGTTCGGAGATCGCCGCACTGATCACCACCATCAAAAGGGCGACGAGCAGCGGCACCCGGTAGGAGACCGGAATCGCGCGCAGGCGGCCGAGCCAATTCATCCCAACCGTCTCACCGCCTCGACCTTGGCAGCGATCGTCTCGAACAGCGCCGGTTCGGTCGCCACGAACCCGTCGAGCCGGAGCAGCCTCAGCACCTTTTGTCCTTGCGGATCGGCGGCCATCGACAGCAGCGCCTCGCGGAGCCGCGCGATGCGGGGATCGTGCGCAAGGGACTTCGGCGCGGCGACCGGCGGAAAGCCCAGCCATTCGGAGCGGCGCACGACGCCGGTCTGGGCGACGAGATCCGGCTCGATCTCGCGCATGACCTCCCAGACATAGCCGTCGACGCTGCCCGACTGCGCCAGCCCCGAGGCGACCGCGCGGATCACGTTGCGATGGCCGTAGGTGTAGAAGCTGCGCGAAAAGAAGGAGGCCGGCTGCAGCCGGTGCTCGGCGAGCAGCGCCCGCGTCACCAGGAAACCGGAATTGGAATCCGGATCGGAGAAGGCGTGGATGTCGCCCTTGAGCGCACGCCAGTCATCGGCTTGCCGGTCCGCCGCCGCGATCAGGTAGGACTGGTAGACCGGCCTGCCGTGCCAGGACGGCGCGGCGACGAGGTCAAGCTCCGCGCGGTACTGGACATAGGGGTAACCGCAGATCCAGGCGCTGTGCAGCTGGCCGGACACCAGCATGGCGGTGATCTCCTGGTAGGTGCGGCGGGAGACCAGCTCGACCGGCCCGCCGATCGTTGCGGCCAGATAGGAGCGCAGGTGGCCGAGCAGCTCGAGGTCATTGGAGAGGAAGACGGGCGTCAGCCCGAACTTGAAGGCTTCGTCTTCGGCCCGCGCCACTAGGGCGGACGGGCACGAGGCGGCGCCGGCCAGCAGCCCGAGCACGGCGCGTCGCGAGACGGCGGGAAATGCGAACGGCACAGGTTTCAATGGGGCCTCCGGGAGATCGCCGTGGGGAAGGTTATGTCATGCCGATCCAGAAATCGATACGGACGGTCGCCGGGCAGGGGAGCGCCAGCAGCGGTCGTCGCTGAACCAATCGCCGAGTAACGTGCAGCTTCCGGGGCCGTTTGCACGCTCGCGGCTATCGGCGTCCAATATGGCGATAGCTGAGAGCAAAAAAAATGTGCCTGGTTGTCGGAAAGCGCGTCACGTGTTCGTCCTGGAGATACGAAGCAACGAATACAGGTGAAAGCGACATGGGCCAGCCCCCGTACCTCACGCGGATCGCGACACTGACCTCCAGTTCGCACACCGCGGTGGCTGGTCAGGCCGACCGATGATGGCATTCATCGATCCTGCTGGTTGCGCGAGCGCTCGAGGGCTGGTTTGACTGAGATCTCGCAGGCGCGGCCCGAACGATAGCCCCCATTGACCGAGGAGATTGGAAATGACGAAACTCGTGAGCTGTCTGTGGTTTGATCACGGCGAAGCACGCAAGGCGGCCGCATTCTATGCCGCCACCTTTCCGGACAGTCATGTGGATCGGGTGAATGCATCCGCTTCGGACTATCCCGGCGGCAAGGAAGGC
Source organism: Rhizobiaceae bacterium (assembly GCA_020696915.1). GTDB lineage: Bacteria > Pseudomonadota > Alphaproteobacteria > Rhizobiales > Rhizobiaceae > JAJFMR01. The sequence goes on from JAJFMR010000454.1 coordinate 2,861, forward strand.
AATGAACTGACGGTGGAGTTCACCCTGCTCGGCCAGTCGTTCCTGGGCCTGAACGGCGGCCCCAATTTCAAGGCGAATGAATCCGTCAGCTTCATGGTGCTGACCGAAGATCAGGAAGAGACGGATCGCTACTGGAACGCGATCGTCGG
>JAJFMR010000070.1 GCA_020696915.1 Rhizobiaceae bacterium
GACCGGCATCCCGGTCGGCGCCTTCGACCCGAAACGCTACAGGCAATTTACTTCTCTCAACACCGACTATAGAAAATTTCAGGACGGGTTGCGCATCACGGTATCATTGGACGAAGCCGAACTGGCGAAGCTGACGGCTTTTCTGGAGGGAGAACGCCAGGCTGGAAATCTTCGCTATGGGCTGTGTGTTCAGGATAGTGCCATCCTGACCTGCTACGTACCATCGGTGACGTCCGATTCGCATTTTCATTTTCTGGACGGAGCAGGCGGAGGATATGCCCAGGCAGCCGAGAACATGAGGTCGTGAGGCCAGGCCGGCAGCGTCTTTGGGTGAAGACGGATGCCAGGCGCGAACAACGGGCCGATGAGGGTCCGGCGAACAATGAACATCGTTTGTGGGGAAATGACGATTGGAAGAAGGCGAGGTTCTTCGCGTCAGCGATCTAAGGGTCGCTTTCGACGTCAACGGTGCGCCCGTCGAAGTGGTGAAGGGCATCGGCTTTCGCGTCTGCTCCGGCGCAGTGACAGCCATCGTCGGCGAGTCGGGCTCCGGCAAATCGGTGACTGCCCAGGCCATCATGCGCATTCTGCCGAGGAACGGGCACATCGTCTCCGGCAGCATCCAGTTCCGGCCCAACGGCGAGATTGCGGATCTTGCCAAGCTTCCCCCATCCGGCCCGCGGATGCGGGCGCTGCGGGGTTCCGCGGTGTCGATGATCTTCCAGGAGCCGATGTCGTCGCTCTCGCCCGTGCACTCGATCGGCAACCAGGTGGAGGAAAGCCTGCGCATCCACGCGCTCGGCGCTGGGCTTTCGCGAAAGGAGCTGCGCGCCCGTACCGAGGAGACGCTGGATCTGGCCGGCTTCCCGGATCCGCGACGGTCCTACGACATGTACCCGTTCGAGATGTCGGGCGGGCTCAGGCAGCGCGCGATGATCGCCATGGCGCTGATCTGCCGCCCGGCCCTGCTGATCGCCGATGAACCGACGACGGCGCTCGACGTCACCGTCCAGGCGCAGATCCTCAAGCTCCTCAAGGACCTGCAGATCCGGCTCGGCATGGCGGTGCTGCTGATCACCCATGATCTGGGGGTCGTCGCCAACCTGGCCGACGAGGTGGTGGTGGTCTACGACGGCAGGGTCGTGGAGGCGGGGCCTGTCGCGGACATCTTCAGGTCGCCGCGCCACGCGTATCTACGTGCCCTGCTCAACGCCGCACCCCATTTCGAGATGGCGCCCGAAGAGCGGCTCACGGCGCTGCGCGGCGGCAAACGACCGCCCAGGGTCGAGACCCGCGATGTGAAGCGTTTCGAGCCGCAGGATCAGCCACTGCTCTCGGTGTCGAACCTCAGGAAAACCTTCCAGCTCCGCCGCGGCTCCGTGTTCGGCGGCGAAGGGCGGATCCTGCGGGCAGTGGACGACGTGTCCTTCACGGTTCGCCGCGGCGAATGTCTCGGTCTCGTCGGCGAAAGCGGCAGCGGCAAGACCACCGTCAGCAAGATACTTACCCGCGCCGTGACCGCGGACTCCGGTTCGGTGATATTCGACGACGGCAAGCGTCGGACAGATGTGCTCGGGCTCAGGGGCCGCGAGCTCAAAGCCTTTAGGCCCCGGCTGCAGATGGTCTTTCAGGATCCGGTGAGTTCGCTCTCGCCGCGCATGACCATCGGTGACATTCTCAAGGAGCCGATGCAGATCCATGGCCAGGGCGACCGGGCCGAACAGATGCAGCGTGCCACGGAACTGCTGGATTCCGTCGAGCTCGGCATGAGTGCGCTGAACCGCTATCCCCACAGTTTCTCGGGCGGGCAGCGCCAGCGCGTCGGGATCGCCCGGGCGCTCGCCATGCACCCGGACCTGCTCATTCTCGACGAGCCCGTATCGGCGCTCGACGTTTCGGTTCAGGCGCAGGTGCTGAACCTGCTCAAGGATCTGCAGGCGGAGATGGGACTGACCTATCTGTTCATCGCGCACAATCTGGCGGTCGTGAAATACATGGCCGAACGGGTCGCGGTGATGGCCGCAGGGCGGATCGTCGAGATCGGCCCCTCACAGACGATTTTCGAGGCGCCCGCCCATCCCTATACGCGCGCCCTTTTGAAGGCGGTGCCATTTGCCGATCTCGACCGGCCTCTTATCCTCGACGAGTTGGTGCTGCGGGGGTCCTCGGACCCGCGCAACTGGCCAGGTGCGTTCCAGGGCGATATGAATGATCTGACCACGATTGAGCTTGGTTGCGGGCACGAGGTGCTCGCCCGGCCGGAAATCGACTTCAGGGAGGTACGTGCATGAGAACTCTCGCCTCTGTCGCTGTTCTGCTGGCATCGCTCCTCGTTCCGGCGATGGCCGTGGAGGAGGCGCCGGTGCTCGCCGAACGCGTCGCCGCGGGCAAAATGCCGCCGCAGAAGGAGCGCCTGCCGGACGAGCCGCGGGTCACCACCGTCGACGAGGCGACGCAGCGAACGCCTGGCAAGCCGGGCGGCACGATCAGGATGCTGATGGCCGAGCAGAACGACCTGCGGATGGTCACCGTCTACGGCTATGCTCGCCTCGTCGGATACGACCGTTCCCTCGAGCTGCAGCCGGACATCCTGCTGAGCTACGAGAACGATCGCAACCGCGTCTTTACCCTGCATCTCAGGCCTGGGCACAAATGGTCCGACGGATCGCCTTTCACCGCCGAGGATTTTCGCTACCAGTGGGAAGACGTGCTCGTCGACAAGGACATGGAGCGCGGCGGCCTGGATCCGGCTCTTTATGCCGGTGGCGAACCGCCGAAGTTCGAGGTCATCGATCCGCTTACCGTCCGTTATACCTGGACGGCGCCCAACCCGCTTTTCCTGCCGGCTCTGGCCGGGGCGCGGCCGCTGGATATCTACAGCGCCTCTGCGTATCTGAAGCAGTTCCATGCCAAATACGCAGAGCCAAAGGCGCTGGAGGCGGCGGTCGCCGCAGAGCAGGTCAAGAACTGGCAGGCCCTCCAGATTCGCAAAGGCCGCAGCTACCGTCCCGAGAATCCGGATCTGCCGACGCTGCAACCGTGGGTCAATCTGACCAGGCCGCCGGCCAACCGCTTCGTGTTCGAGCGCAATCCCTACTATCACAAGCTCGACCAGAACGGCGTCCAGCTTCCTTATGTCGACCAGCTCGTCATCAACATCGCCGAGAGCTCGATCATTCCCGCCAAGACGGGGTCGGGAGAGTCGGATCTGCAGGAGCGCTATCTGAGCTTCGGCGACTACACCTTCCTCAAGGAAGGCGAAGAGCGCAACAATTATCAGGTCAGGCTGTGGACCGTCGGCAAAGGCTCCGCCATGGCCTTTTTTCCCAATCTGAACGCCGCGGATCCCGGTTGGCGCGCGGTCTTCCGGGACGCGCGTTTCCGGCGGGCACTGTCGATGGGAATCGACCGGTCGCAGATCAATCAGGTGCTGTTTTCGGGCATGGCGCAGGAGGGCGCCAGCACCGTCCTGCCGGGCAGCCCGCTTTACCGGGACGAACTGGGCACCGCCTATGCGACCCATGATCCGGATGCCGCGAACGCGCTGCTCGACGAAATGGGCCTGAAGCGCGGACCGGACGGCAAGCGGCGTCTGCCCGACGGCCGGCCGATGGACCTGATCGTCGAAAGCACCGGCGAAAGCTCGATGGAAGCCGATGTCCAGGAACTGGTCGCCTCCGACTGGCAGAAACTGGGCATCAAGCTTCTGCCGCGCACCAGCCAGCGCGACATCTTCCGCAGCCGCGTCGCGGCAGGCTCGACCATCATGTCCGTGTGGGCAGGTGTCGACAACGGCGCGCCGACCGCGGATTTCAGCCCGCAGGAGTTCGTGCCCACCGATCCTTACCAGCTGCAATGGCCGGCCTGGGGCAACTACATGGCTACCAACGGCAAGGCCGGAGAGAAGATCGACGATCCGAAAGTCGCCCGGCTTGTCGAGCTCTACCAGCAGTGGCTGGCGGCCGAGGACGACGAGACCAAGCAGGCGGCCTGGACAGAGATTCTGGATATCCATGCCGACCAGGTCTATTCGATCGGGATCGTCACCGCGACGCTGGTGCCGGTGGTGGTCTCGAACAAGCTGAAGAATGTACCGGAGCAGGGCATCTCCAGTTTCGATCCCTATGCCTATTTCGGCGTCTACGAAATGGACGCGTTCTGGATGGACGATGCCGCGGCCAACTGAGGTATCGATCCGAAAGCCGGCCTTCGCCTCGGGCAAGCCGCCGATGCGGAAGATCCCCGTGTCGACGCAGGCCTTTGGCGCCTGCTCACGCCCGAAATCGGGCTCGGCACCCGCCCGGGGCCTGATCCGCAGTCGAAGCTGATCATGCTCTACTACATCCTTCGCCGCATAATGATGATGATCCCCACGCTGGTGCTGGCCAGCGCGTTGATCTTCGCGATAATCGAAGCGCCGCCAGGCGACTACCTGGAGAGCTACATCGCCGAGCTGCAGGCGCAGGGCGAGGCCGTCGACAACGCCAGGATCCAGTATCTGCGCACCGAGTACGGTTTCGACAAGTCGCCGGTCGAACGCTACTTCTACTGGGTGGCCGGCATGTTCGTCGGCGACTTCGGGTATTCCTTCGCCTACGAGCTTCCGGTCACCCTGGTGGTCGGCGACAGGCTTTTTCTGACCGTCGTGGTCAGCGTTGCGACGATCGCGTTCACCTGGCTCATCGCCTTCCCGATCGGCATCTATTCGGCCACCAGACAGTACAGCTGGGGCGATTACGGCTTCACGCTCTTTGGCCTGCTTGGTCTGGCAACTCCCAATTTCCTGCTTGCCCTGGTGCTTATGTATCTTGCCAATGTCTGGTTCGGAACCTCGATAGGCGGACTGGTGGATCCGGTCTATGCCGGGCAGCCGATGAGCTGGGGCAAGTTCGTTTCGGTCCTGCAGCACCTGTGGGTGCCGGTGCTCGTTATCGGCACCGCCGGCACGGCGGGCATGATCCGCCGCATCCGGGCCAATCTCCTCGATGAGCTGCAGAAGCAATATGTGACGACGGCTCGCGCCAAAGGGCTGCATCCGTTCCGGGCCTTGGTCAAATACCCGCTCCGGATGTCGCTGAACTTCTTCATTTCCGATATCGGCTCGCTGTTGCCCGCCGTGATATCCGGCGCCGAGGTGGTGGCGATCGTGCTGTCTCTTGAGACAACCGGGCCGCTCCTGATCTCCGCGCTGCAGAGCCAGGACATGTACCTCGCCGGGTCCTTCCTGATGTTTCTGTCGCTGCTGACGGTGGTCGGCGTGCTGGTGTCAGACATTGCGCTCGCCTATCTCGATCCCCGCATCCGGCTGAGTGGTGGCGTCCGCAAATGAGCTTGCCCACAGACGCTTCCCCGCTCCCGCATTTCGTATCCGACCGGCCCTTCGACCCGGAGGCCGTCTACCAATACACCGCCGCGCAGAAAGCGCTTTTCGAGGCCTCGCAGCTGCGGCTGATGTGGTGGAAGTTCCGGCGCCACAAGCCTGCGCTGATCTCGGCGGTCTTCCTCGGGGTCATCTATCTCACGATTCTCGTTTCCGAGGTGCTGGCGCCTTACAATCTGCACTCCAGGCATACCACGCACGTGTATGCGCCGCCGCAGCGCGTTCACATCTTCCACGAAGGCACGTTGCAGGCACCTTTCGTTTACGGCTTCAACTACAAGCTGAACATGGAAAACCTGAAGCGGGAATACGTGCCGGACGCCGCGAAGATCCAGCCGATCCGCTGGTTCTGCCGCGGCGACGAGTATGAATTCTGGGGCGTCTTCCGCAGCGACTGGCATGTCGTGTGTCCGGCAGAGGGCGGAACGCTGTTCCTGCTCGGCACCGACCGGCTCGGCCGCGATGTCCTCAGCCGCATCATCTACGGCGCCCGCATTTCGCTCACCATCGGCCTTCTCGGCGTCATGGTCAGCCTGGTGCTCGGCATTGTGATCGGCGGGATGGCCGGCTATTACGGCGGTTTGTTCGACATCCTCAGCCAGCGGTTGATCGAGGTCATCCAGTCCATCCCCTCGATTCCGCTCTGGCTCGCCCTGGCGGCGATCCTGCCGATCACCTGGTCGCCGATCGTCGTCTATTTCGGCATCACCGTCATCCTTGGGCTGCTCGACTGGACCGGCCTGGCGCGAACCGTGCGTTCCAAGCTGTTCGCCTTGCGGGAGGAGGACTACGTGTCGGCCGCGCAGGTGATGGGCGCCAGCAGCTACAGGATCGTGTTCCGGCATCTCATTCCCGGCTTCGCGTCGCACCTCATCGCCACGGCGACCATCGCGATTCCGTCGATGATCCTCGGCGAAACCACGCTCAGCTTTCTCGGCCTTGGTTTGCGGGCGCCGATCACCAGCTGGGGCGTTCTGCTTACCGAGGCGCAGAACATCAACGCGGTCGCGCTCTATCCCTGGCTGCTGTGGCCGGTGCTTCCGGTCATTCTCGTGGTGCTCGCCTTCAATTTTCTGGGTGACGGGCTGAGGGACGCCGCCGACCCCTACAAGTAACGGCCAGGAAGCATCGGAATCGGGACTTTGACGAGTTGAGCGGCCGGACGGATAATCCGGAACTGCCGGGGGGCGGGTGGACTGAGATGAGCGAAAGGATGGAGCGCAACCTGTTCAGGTACATCTGGACGCATTCCAGGCGTCAGCAGGTGTGGATCCTGTTGGTCGTTGCGCTGTCCATGCCGACCTACTTCCTCGCCTTTGACATCCCCAAGCGAATCGTCAACGGACCGATCCAGGGGGAGGGCTTTGAATCGCCGACCGCCACCCAGATGGTGCTGCCGATCGAGATCGGCAATCCGTTCGGCGAGGGCTCGATCACGATCTTCGAGGGTTTCGAGCTCGACCGCATGGGCGCCCTGGTCGCGCTGAGCATGGCCTTCCTAGGCTATGTCATCGTCAACGGCTTGTTCAAACTTTATATCAACACCTACAAGGGCCGTCTCGGCGAGCGCATGCTGCGCCGGCTACGCTACCAGCTGGTCGATCGGGTCCTGCGATTCCCGATGGCCCAGTACCGGCGGGTGCGGAGCTCCGAAATCGCCACGATGATCAAGGATGAAGTCGACCCGCTGGGCGGCTTTATCGGCGAGGCCTTCGCGACCCCCGCGTTCCTCGTCGGGCAGGCCGGCGCGGCGTTGCTGTTCATCATGCTGCAGAGCTGGATGCTGGGTCTGGTCACGCTGGTGATCCTGGTCATTCAGACGGGGCTCATTCCAAAGCTGCGGGCGCGCCTGCGCAGCCTCGCGCTGCAGCGGCAGCTGACGGCGCGCGACCTGTCGGGCCGCGTCAGCGAGATCGTCGACGGGGCGAGTGACATAAGGCTGAACGACATCACCAATTTCCAGCGCTCGGACATCGCCGATCGGCTGGCAAGGATTTTCTTCATCCGCTTCGACTTTTACCAGTGGAAGTTCATGGTGAAGTTCATCAACAATTTTCTGGCCCAGTTCACGCCGTTCGTGTTCTATCTCGGCGGCGGCATCCTGGCGATCCGCGGCAATCTTGACATCGGCCAGCTGGTAGCGGTCATCGCCGCCTACAAGGACCTGCCCGGCCCGATCAAGGAACTGATCGACTGGGACTATCAGCGTCTGGACGTCCAGGTGAAGTATCTCCAGGTGATCAACGCCTTCGACGTCTCGCCGCTCGCCCCCCCGAAGGCGCAGGAGACCTGGACGGAGCCTGTCCCCAGCCTCCGGGGTCCGATCGTCTTTCGCCAGGTCGCGGCCGCCGACGAGTCCGGCAAGACACTGGTCAGCGGTCTGGACCTGACCATCGAACTGCACGAATCCGTTGTCGCCATCGGGGCGGCGGGCGAGGGTGCCGACGTTCTAGGAGACCTGCTTGCCCGTCTCGTGCTGCCATCGGCCGGGACGATCACCATCGGATCGGAGCCTCTGGCCTCACTGCCCGAGTGGCAGACCGGCCGCCGCCTCGGTTATGTCGGTCCCGAGCCGTTCTTTGCGCATGGCACCGCCCGGGATGCGCTGCTCGGCGGCCTAAGGCACGCACCGTTCCGGCCGGCTCCCGAGGGGGGCGGCATGTCGCCGCTAATCCTCAGGGAGGCGCTCGCCTCGGGCAATCCGACCCTCGACCGGCGCGCCGACTGGATAGACTACGAGGCGGCGGGGGTCGAGGGCGCTACCGAACTTGCCGCAAAGATCACCGAGGTGCTTCGCCTGGCCAGGCTGGAGGAGGATTTCTACGCGTTCGGGCTGCGCACCAAGCTCGCGGATGCGACCGATGGAAAGAGCGAAGAGATGTTCCTGAAGGCGCGCCGCATGTTCGGCGAGCGCCTGGCCGGCAGCGACCATGCCGCCGACGTCGAGCCGTTCGTGGAGACGGCCTACAACACGCACCTGACGGTGTTCCAGAACCTCTTGTTCGGCGCTGTCGCCTCGCCCGAGTTTCTCCCGGCGGAGATTCCCTCGACCTCGCAGTTCTGGCAGGTGATCGCCGAAGCGGGTCTCGACGAAAAGCTCTATCGGCTGGGGCGCGAAGCCGCGTCGATCGTCGTCGATCTGTTCGGAGAAGTCTCCGACAACATGCAGATCCTGGAAAGGCTGGACCTGATCGACACGTCCAGGCTCGACGAGTACGGGGCCGCCCTGCGGCGCACGGAAGGGGTCAGCCCGGCCGACGTTCCCGTCGCCGACAGGCAGAGATTCATGCGCGTCGCCTTGAGCTATATCGAGCCCCGGCACCGCCTCGACCTGCTCGACGATGATCTCCGGAATGCGGCCGTCGCTTTCAGGCCCTTCTGCCGGGAGCGGATGCCGCCGCATCTCGCCAAGGAGTTCTCGTTCCATGATCCCGACCAGATCAATCCATTCGCTTCGCTCCAGGACAACATCCTGTTCGGCCGCATCGCCGAGGGGCGGGCCGGCGCGATCGACCGGGTGAGCGGACTGCTCCGCGAGATACTCGAGGAACTGGACCTGTCCTATGCCGTGCTGGAGCGCGGACTGACCTACGAGATCGGTTCGGGCGGCCGCCGCCTCTCGCTCTCGCAGCGGCAGCAGCTTGGCCTGGCAAGGGTGCTGCTGCGCCGCCCCGAGTTCCTCATCGTCAACCGCGGTCTCAATGCCCTGGACAATCGCACCGTCGAGAAGATCATCCAGGGGATACTGGCGATCGCAAATTCGAAGGCCTCGCCATTCGGTGTGCTCTGGATCACGTCCACCGAGTCAAATGCTTCGTATTTCGACCGGGCCCTGAAATTCGAGCGCGGAAGCCTGGTCTCGGACGAAATTCTTGCGCCGGAAATGGCCGCGCAATGAGTGATTTGGAAGGCCTTGTTGATAATGTCGCCGTAAGCTGGTTTCGTGGCCCGCGAACCACAGGGCGGGGATTTGTGGGGAGGACCCGATGAGTCTCGAAGAAGACGCCACGCTCCTGTCGAAGGTCGATCTTTTCGCCAACGTCGCGCCCCGGCGTCTGAAGCTGCTTGCCCTGGCCTCGAGCCGGGTCCTTTTCACTCCGGGTGAGAATTTGTGCGTCGAAGGAGACGAAGGCAACGAGGCCTTCATCCTCATAACCGGCGAGGCGGAGGTGAAGATCACCACGCCTTCGGGTGTGGCCACCGTTGCGCGGCTGAAGCGGAATGACATCGTCGGCGAAATGGCGATCCTGCGCGATATGCCGCGCACGGCTACCGTGACGGCGGCATCGGACGTCACGACGCTGCGTATCGGCAAGCAGGACTTCCTCAATTTGATGAGGGAGTTTCCCGAAGTGGCAGTCGCTGTCATGAGATCGCTGGCCGATCGTCTCGCGCGGACCACGAACGAGCTGGCGAACGCCCAGGCAGCCAGGCGTGCCGGGGCCTGACTGGGAGATGAATCCACCCGCCATCGAGGTCCGCGTCTGGGGTGCGCGCGGGACGTTCACGATGCCGGGGGGCGACTCCCTGCTGTTTGGCGGACACACGGCCTGCGTCGAGGTGCGTGCCGCCGGCCGCGTCATGATCTTCGATGCCGGCAGCGGCATCCTGCCGCTCGGAAAGGCTCTGCTCGAGGAAGCCGTCACCGAGATCGACCTGTTCTTCAGCCACTCCCATTACGACCACATAATCGGCCTGCCGTACTTCCTGCCGGCGTTCTGGAGCAAGGTGAAGCTGCGCATCTGGGCCGGCCACATGTTGGACGGCTCGACTCCAGAGCAGATCGTGGCTGGTATTTTTCGCCCGCCCTATTTCCCGATCACCAAGGACTTCATGCGGGCAGACGTCGAATACCGTCAGTTCAAGCCGGGCGCCGTGCTGAAGCCGGCTGCCGGCGTGACTTTGACGACAGCCGCACTGAACCACCCCAACGGAGCGGTTGGGTATCGGATGGAATCCGGCGGCGCCTGTTTCTGTTATATTACGGATTTCGAGCACGATGGCGGGTGCGGCGACGCCGAGATCCGGCGTCTTGCGCGAAACGCCGACCTGGCACTTCTCGATGCAACCTATACGCCCGAGGAATACCCCAGAGTCATCAAGTTCGGACATTCCACCTGGGAGCAATGCGGCGCGTTGTGCGCCGAGGCCGGCGTCGGCAGATGGGGCATGTTCCA
>JAJFMR010000071.1 GCA_020696915.1 Rhizobiaceae bacterium
ATGCCACTTCCGGGAAGTAGCGGTGCATGAAGCTGACCGTGAGCTTTCCACGCGACGCTTCGGCACTGTCGATGATCGCACGGCATTGCCGGCTGTCCATTGCCATCGGCTTCTGCAGCAGCACCGACTTCCCTGCCGCGAGCGCATCGATGGCCATGCGCTCATGCATGTCGTCGGGGGAAGCCACGACGACGCCCTGGATGGAGGGATCGTCGAGCACGGCGCGATAGTCGATCTCGACTCCCGGAATGCCGAGCAGCGCCGCCTTCGCTGCGGTCATGTCGCGGCGACGGCCGACCAGGGTAGACACGGTAGCCCCGCCGGCGGCCCTGATACCATGGACATGGTAGTCCGAAATGAAACCGGCGCCGATGACGGCGACGGCAATGGTTTCCGAGGCGGGGGGCGGCATGCTGCGATCCGGGAGCTTGACGGGCCGGCGCCCGTTCATGGGCGCCGGTTATGCCTCCATCAGGGCTTCCACTGGCCCTCGACGACGACCAGCGAGGGATCGACGGCCTTCATCGGGTCCGTGTAGGTGTAAGTCAGCACGTCCATCGCGTCGCCCTGGATGCGGTTGGTCGCCTTCAGGAAGTCGGCGATCGCTTTCATGTCCTCGACATAGGCTTCGTCGACGGTCGGGTCGAAGGTGTAGTCGGAGATCAGTTGCTGGTTCATCTCGAGGGGCTGCTTCTGGAAGTCGGAGTAGATCTTCAGCACCTCGTCGCGGTTCGCCGGGTCCGCAACATAGGCCTGCGCCTTCAGCAGCACCTTCACCAGCGCGTTGGTGGCGTTCGGGTGCTCGCGGACCCAGTCCTGCGACGCGATCCATACCGTGCGGTTGTTCGACACCGGAACCTCCTCGCCCTCGTTCTTGGCAAAGAAGCTCTTCGTGCCCGAATGAACGATCCTGGCGTCCTGTTCCTTGACGGCACGGTAGGGAAAGGGCTCCCAGAAAATGATGCCCTGTATCTCGTTGTTGGCCATCGCCGCCAGCGCCTCCGGCGGGGCGAGATTGACGGTCTGGAACTTGCTCGCATCCAGCCCGTAGTGCTCGGCCATATTGGCGAGAAGCGCACCCGACGTCGAGCTGAGGAGCAGGCCGAGCTTGACCTTGTAGAGGTCCTCGGGAGTTTCGACACCCGCATCCTTTCGCACGACGATCTTCTCCAGGCCGTGGCTGACCGCGTTGGTGCCCAGCACGACGACTGGCACGCCGTTGTGCGCCATCGACACCGGAGGCAGGTTGCCCGGGGTCCAGAGCTGAATCTCTCCCGCCAGCAGCGCCTCGCCGGCAAGGTTGCCGGAAGCGAAGGTCTTGAACTCGACGTTCTTGAAGCCCGCCTCGGCGAACCAGCCCTTCTCCCGGGCGACGATGTGAACCAGGAAAGGCAGATCGGGCCCGATGCTCATATTTATGGTGTCCGTCTCCACTTCCTGCGCCGCGAGCGGAGCGACGGACCCGGCCACCGAGATCAATCCGGCAGCGATCGTCGCCTTGAGCAGTCCTGCAAGTGTTGTCATTGCGTTCTCCCTTGTGGTTTTCCTGTTCGAGGGACGTCACGTCCCGTGCCAGCGTCCTATCCAACGCTTGGTCGCCGCGCCGATGGCCGCGTCGGTGACGAGGTTGAGCAGTCCGATGAGCAGGATGCCGACGATGATGACGCCGACCGATCCGCCGGTGTTCCGCTCGTTGATGATCATGTAGCCAAGCCCCCGGTCGGCAGCGACCAGTTCCGCCGCGACCAGCACGCCGAAGCTCAGGCCCCAGCCGATGCGAACGCCCGTCGCCAGGTCCGGAGCCGCCGCCGGGACGGCGACGCGAAACAGGAGAGGAACGCCGCCGAGGCCCATGGTCTGGCCCGCCCGCAACAGCATCGGGTCGATGCTGCGCATGCCGTGATAGGCGGAGGTCACGACTGGAAAGAAGGCGCCGAGGAAGATGATGAAGAATTTCGACGGCTCGCCCAGGCCGAACCAGATGATTGCGAGCGGGATCCAGGCGAGCGGCGGGATCGGCCGGAGGAGTTCGATCAGCGGTCTCGCGATCATGCCGAAGGTACGATACCAGCCGGCCGCAATGCCGATGACAGCTCCGGCCGACGCGCCGAGCCCGAAGCCCGAAAACACCCGAAACAGGCTCCAGGCGAGATTTTCCCCGACGGTTTCGGCGGTCAGCCGCGCGGCTGCCATCTCGATGGCCAGCAGGGGGCTCGGAAAGAGCTGCGGGTCGACCAGCCCGGTGCGGGCCGCGATCTCCCAGATCGCCACGAGGCCGAAGGCGCCGACCGCGCCGACGGCGAGGTCGCTGTCGCGCAGGCGCCGCGCCAGGGCGTTCACCGCCGCACCTCGTCGAGGCTGCCCGACCAGGGCAGGAGCAACCGCTCCAGCCCTGCCAGACCGGATGAAATGGCAAAGCCGAGCATGCCGATGACCAGCATTCCGATCATCGTGATCTCGCTGCGGTAGAATGTGCGGGCCTCCATGATGAGGGCCCCCAGTCCCTCGATGGTGCCGATCATCTCGGCGCCGACGATGACCATGAAGCCGACACCGAGCGCCATGCGCGCCCCCGCGAAGATCCGCGGCAGCGCCGCGGGGAGGACCACCGTGCGGTAGAGTTCGATTCCGGCAACCCCGAACGACCTGGCTGCCCTGATGAGCATTGGGTCGACATACCTCACCCCAGCGATCACGTTTGACAGCATGGTCCAGAAGCAGCCATAGGCGATCAGCACGATCTTGGTCAGCTCGCCGGCGCCGAACCACACGATCACCAGCGGCAGCAGGCTGAGTGTCGCGATCGAACGGCAGAAGACCACGACTGGCGCCGTCAGTCTGTCGAGGAAGGGCAGGGCTCCGATGAGCAGGCCGAGTGGAATGGCCAGCACCAGCGCAGCGAGATAGCCCTGCAGCACTCGACCGATGGTGACCAGCGTGTGCGACCAGATCGAGACGCCGGTCGGGAAGCCGGTCGTCGACAGCTCGACGAAACCCCTGGCGATGCGGCTGGCGGGGGGAAACTGGTAGGGTTTGAGATAGCCGAACCGAACCGCCAGTTCCCAGGCAAGCAGCGCAGCTCCAATCACCGCCGCCGACACCGCAAACCTGGCGAGCCGCGCTCTCAAGACGAAAGCTCGTTCCAGATGTCTTCGTAGAGCGCATTGAAGCTCGGTGCCGTGCGGGACCGTGGCCGCTCCATCCCGACCTCGAAGATGCGCTTGATGCGGCCGGGGTTGGCTGCAAGCAGCACGATCCGGTCGGACAGGATCAGCGCCTCGTTGATCGAGTGCGTGACGAAGACGACGGTCTTGCGCCGTGCCTGCCATATGCGCAGCAATTCCTGCTGGAGCTCGATCCGGGTGAGCTCGTCGAGCGCTCCGAACGGCTCGTCCATCAGCAGGATCTGCGGATCGAGCGCCAGCGCTCGCGCGATGGAGACGCGCTGCTGCATGCCGCCCGACAATTCGCGCGGATATTTTGTCGCCGCTGCCTGCAGTCCGACAAGCCGCAGAAGCTCCATGCTGCGGGCGCGGCGTTGGCGTTTCGACAGTCCAGCGTTGCGGAAGCCAAACCCGACATTGTCAACCGCGGCAAGCCAGGGAAAGAGCGCGTGCTGCTGGAAGACCACGCCCTGGCCCTGGCCTGGCCCGGTCACCGGACGCCCGGCGATCGCGACGCTCCCGCCGCTTGCCGCCTCGAGGCCGGCGATGATGTTGAGCAGCGTGGTCTTTCCGCAGCCGCTGCGGCCGACGAGCGAAACGAATTCGTTCTCGGCAATCGCCAGATCGATGCCGCTGAGCACCGAAACCGCACCGCCGCCCCGTGCCGGGAACGACTTTCGGACAGAAGAAATCTCGATGAACGGGACGTTCACCACAGGATGTTCTCCTCGCGACCATTCCGGCCTGCGCAGTGCGAGATGGGCGCGGGGCGCCATCGTACCCTCTCCCTGGCGCCCTCGGACGGTCGCCCCTGGAAGCGTAGCAATTCAATTTGTGAAGTGCAATTTGTATTTGGGAATGATACAATATAGTGCGATCTGGACATTGAGGCCCAACGTCGCCGGGTGTGGAATCCAAGGCAGGGTGGCGACAGATGTATTCGGACAAACCGGCCGACCGACTGCTTGCCGCAGGGAGCACGAAGGCCGCGGGCTCGGCGGACATCGTGCTCGAAGCGCTGTACGATCTGATCGCGGTCAGTGAGGACGGCGCCCGTCTGCCGACCGTGCGTGACTTGATGAGGAGATACCAGGTCAGTCAGGCGGTTGTGCAGGGAGCTGTCGGCAGGCTGCGCGGACAAGGGCTGCTGACCTCGCAGGTTGGTCGCGGAACCTATGTCGTGAAGGGTGGCGCCGCAGCGAACCGAGCGCGAGAAGCGGCGGGCCAGGCGGTGCTCGACAGCCTGCTCATCCTGTCCAACGCCAGCATGAACGAGCGCTGCGTGCTCGTCCAGAATCACATCGTCGACAAGATGTCGCGCGACGGCAGCAAGGTCGTGCAGATCTCGTATCATCATACGGATCATCTGCTCGAGATTCTCGGCTCGATTCCGAACTTCGACGCTGCCGTTCTGCAGTCCCATTACGAAAGCATTCCGGTCCGCCTGCTGCGTCTCCTCCAGCAGAAATGCAAGGCGGTGGTCGTCGACGGACACACCGTCTCCGGCGTCGACGTCGACCGGGTCGGCACCGACTGGGAGGACGCGCTGGAGCTTGCGCTCCGGCACTTGTGCGATCTTGGTCACAGGAGCTTCGGCATGGTTTCGCTTAACACGGCGGCGCAGCCGATCCTTGCGGTCAGACGCGCCTTCACACGCCATCTCGCGATCGGCCGCGAAGGCCTGGAATTTTTCCCGCCTGTCACGCTTCAGCATGTTCTTCACCCTACCCAAAGCGTCTGCGACCCACTCGAAGAGGCGCTGGCGCCGCTTGTCGCAGCCAGTGGCAAACTCCCCTTCACGGCCCTGGTCACCCTCGGCATCTCGGATACGCTCGGCCTGACGCAGATGCTCGAGCGGCTCGGCATCCGATGGCCGGAGCAACTCAGCCTGGTCGTGCTCGGGCACCGTGACGTACCGGCCGAGCATATCGGCGCCATGACGATATCGGGCAGTTCCCATCAGGAGGCGGCGGAGAGCCTGGTGGAGACGATCAGGCGCCGGATCGCCAACCCCGACCTGCCACCCCAGATCAGCTATCTTCGCTGCGACCAGGTCGTTCGCCGGAGCACGGCCCGGGTTCAGTCCCCGCGACGACGCACCGCGTCGCATGGCTCCGACCCCGCCCTCGAACAGCCTGGCTGACGGCCGTCCGCACAGCCGCCCCGCAGGAACTTTCCGCTTGCGGGCAAGTCACATGCGGCCTAATTTCAATACATATTGTATTAGCGGCGAAGCCGACTGCCGGCAGGCGGAAGGTGCCGGCCTTCCGCAAACGGAGAGAGCGCATCGACATGGCTGGTGAGCGTCTGCCCGAACGGCTGTCGCCGCTGGCGTCGAAATTTGCGTTGCGCCCCTTCTACGGGGACCTGCACAATCATTGCGGCATTTCCTACGGTCACGGCAGCCTTGCACGGGCGCTGAAGCGGGCGAAACGGCAACTCGATTTCGTGTCCGTTACCGGTCATGCCTACTGGCCGGACATGCCGGTCGACGATCCGAGTGTTGCCCACATCGTCGATTACCACGTCGAGGGATTCGCCAGGCTGGAAGCGGGCTGGCCGAGCCACTTCGACGAACTGCGCGCCGCCGACGAGCCCGGCGCCTTCACGGTGTTTCCGGGCTACGAGATCCATTCCTGCGCGCATGGCGACTATACGATACTCTATGGCAACCTGGAATCTCGCCCGATCATCAAGGCCGACTCTCCGCAGGAACTCAAGGAGCGGCTGCAGATCGAGGCCGCGGACGGCGCCATGGCCTTCCCGCATCACATCGGATATCGGCTCGGTTCGCGCGGCATAAACTGGTCCAGTTTCGACGAGGGGCTGTCGCCGGTCCTGGAGATCATCTCCATGCACGGATGCTCCGAGACTTCGGTCATGGACCGGCCGTTTCTGCATTCCATGGGACCAAGCGACGGTTTCGGCACGGTCCGGCATGGCCTCGGGCTCGGCCACCGCTTCGGTTTCCTCGGCAACACCGACCACCACTCGGGCTATCCCGGCTCCTACGGCCATGGCCGGTCCGTGGTCTACGCCCCTGCCAACGAGCGCGGACTTCTGTGGCGGGCGATCGGCCAGAGGGCGACGGGAGCGCTCACCGGCGACAACAGCCATCTTTTCTTCACGCTGGGCGGCGCGCCGCTCGGCGGCGAAGTGCCGCCGGGAACGGAGCCCGTCCTCGACATCGAGGCGGTTGCAGGAGGGCCGATCGACTATATCGACGTCATCGCCTCCACAGGCTTCGCGGCTCGAATCACGCCCGATCTCTCGCCTTCGCCGGTCGACCTGTCCCGCGGCCAGCTCGAGACGATCGTCCTGCTCGAACTGGGCTGGGGTTCGCGTGGAAAGATCAATGAATGGCGCGGCTCGCTGGAGCTTGCCGGCGGAGACATCCTGTCGGTCGAACCGCGGCTGCGCGGCCCGGAAGTCGTCGCCCCGCTCGAGGGCGATGATGACGGCGCGGACGAGAGTTTCGTTGCGCTCGAGGGCAACAGGATAAGCTTTGCCATCAGCGCGTCGGCGAACCCGAACAACATGACCTCTGCGACGCAGGCCATGGCCGCCCGGGTGCGGATCGGCCCGGATGCCGTGCTTGTCCTCGAAACCGACGGTCAAAGGTTTGAGGTCGCCGCGTCACGCCTTCTCAGTGGCGCCCTGTCTGGATACCTCGGACCCATAGACAGCCCGGCCTTCCGCTTTCATCCCTTGCCGAAGCCGCACCAGTGGCAGTGGAAGGGCCGGGTCCATCTCGACCCGCTGGCAGCAGGAGATTGGGTCTATGTGCGCATGCGCGGCGCCAACGGACAGTGGAGCTGGGCAAGCCCGGTGTTCTGCCGATGACGAAAGACGATGCGCCCGGCTGGCACTCACTTGCGCGGTGGCCGCAGACTGCGGCAGCATGACGTCGACAGATTTGAATGGGAGGAAAGTCATGAACTTCGACATTCGCATGCCAAGAAGAAGCATCCTCAAGGGCATCGGCGCGGCCGGCGCAGGCTCGTTCCTCGGCGGCGGGGCGATCCGGCCCCTCTACGCGCAGAGCGTCGCACCGATCACCATCGTGATCAACCAGTCGCCCTGGTTCGAGAGCTTTCGCAGGACGGTCGAGGCGTATGAGGCGGCGACCGGCAACAAGGTCGAGCTCGACGTCAATCCGTTCGCCGGCTCGCTGGAGAAGCAGCGAAACTCCGTGCGCGCCAGCGAGGGCCAGTACGACATCCTCATCATGAATTCGGGCTGGTTCACCGAGATGTATGCCGGCGGCTTCGTCGAAGCCATTACCGACATCGACCCCGGCTTCAAGCTCGATCCGGAGGTCTACACGCTGGGCGATACCGTCTACTACAACGCCGAAAAGAAGACGGTCACGGCCGATGGCAAGCTGATGTCGGTTCCCATCTCGCCGCTCATCCCCATGCTGTACTACCGGGGCGACCTCTACAGGGAGGCCGGGCTGCAGGCTCCGAAGACGTTTGCCGACCTCGAGGCGAATGCGCGAAAATTCCACAACCCGCCCGACATCTACGGCATCGTGCAGCGCGGCGCGCGCGGCCCGCACACGGTCGCCTACGACTTCTATCCGTACCTTTATGGTCACGGCGGCGGCATCTTCAAGGACCAGTCGTCGGGCGACTACAGCGTCACGCTCAATTCGCCCGAGGGCCGCGAGGCGCTCGACTACTACATTCGCCTTGCGCGGGAAGCCGGGCATCCCAAGACCGCCGCGTCGGACCAGGCCGAGGTGATCCAGGCGATGGTCACTGGCCATGCCGCCCACATCATGATGGTCATTGCCGCCTGGTCGCAGATGGACGACCCCAACAAGTCGGCGGTCGTCGACAAGGTCGAATGGGCGCCGCCTCCCTCGCTGGAAGGGCTGCCGACGGCGCCGGGCCTCGGCCATTGGCTCGGCGGAATATCGAAGAACGTGCCCGACGACCGCAAGCGAGCCGCCGTCGAGTTCCTGCGCTGGTTCCAGACCAAGGAAGCGCAGCTCGAGACCGCCAAGGCGGGCGGCATCCCGGTCCACGCCGCCGTCTACAGGGAGCCGATCGCTGACGAGCGGAAGTACCGCTGGATGAAGCCGCTGGCCGAGGCCCTGCCGCATTCCGTCAACATCTACCAGTTCCCGGAGGCAAGCGAGGTCATCGCGATTCTCGAGCTCGGTCTCAACCGCGCCATAGCGGGCGAGATCACCAGCGTCGATTCCCTGAACGGCATGGCCGACCAGATCCACAAGGTGATGGCCGGTCATTCCTACGACACCGGAGCGCTCGAACCGCTGAAGTGAGACGCAAGGGCAGGGCCGGTGACATCCGTCCGCACGACAGAGGTGCGCGCCGTTCGAGGCGCGCACCGGCGCGACGTGATCGAAGGCGCTGACCAGCGGCTCTGGCAATGGCTCACCTTTGCGCCGGCGCTCGCCATGATGCTGGCGCTGAGCATCCTGCCGCTCGCCAACCTGTTCGTCACCAGCTTCCAGGACGTGGCCTGGGTCGAGGGGCAGCCGGTCCGCAGCTGGGCCGGGCTGACGCATTACCGCGCGCTCTTCGACGACGAACTGTTCGGCGCCGGCATCACGAACACGGTCCTCTTCGCGTTTGGCGCGGTCACCGGCCAGATGGTGATCGGCTTTGCGCTCGCCGTACTTTGCAGCAAGATCGGGCGCGGTCGGGTCTTCTACCGGGCGATCTTCATCCTTCCCATCCTCATTCCAGGCATCGTCATCGGCGCCATCTGGAAACTGATGCTCAACTATGATTTCGGACTGGCCAACAAGCTGCTCGGATTTGTCGGCATCATGCCGCACGACTGGCTGGGAAGTGCGGAAACGGCGCTTCTCTCCGTCATAATCGTCGACATCTGGCACTGGACGCCATTCTGCTTCCTGCTTTTCCTGGCAGGGGTGGAATCCCTGCCGCAGGACGTGTTCGAGGCGGCGAAGATCGACGGCGCCGGCGCCTGGCAGGAACTCCGCTACATCACGCTGCCGCTGATGATCCCCACCATCATCGTCACGTCTGCCTTCCGGCTGATCCTCGCGTTCAAGGTTTTCGACGAGGTTTATCTGCTGACCAGCGGCGGGCCGGGAACGGCAACAGAGGTGATCAGCTTCACGCTCTACCAGCGCTTTTTCACCGAAGACAAGGCGGGCTACGGGTCGGCGATGTCGGTCGCCGTCATATTCCTGGTCTCCATGCTGCTGGTCGTCGCCCTGTCGGCGCGACGGCGCTCGGAGGCGGCCCAATGATCGAGCGCGCGCCGCGCGGACCATCCAGCCTGCCGATCCATCTGGCGCTTCTCGTATGCGCCGCGATCGTGCTGGCCCCGGTCGTCTGGACGGTCGCCGCCGGCTTCCGCACGCAGATATCGCTTTTGATGGGAGACCTCACCTTCACGCCGATCTGGAGCAATTTTCAGGAAGTCCTGTTCTCCAAGACATCGGACTTCCTGCTCAATTACCGCAATTCCATCATCGTTGGGGCGCTCTCCACAGCACTCTGCGTGACGGTCGCCACCCTTGCCGCCTTCTCCCTCAACCGCACCCCCTGGCGGCGCTGGGTCGTTCAGGCCTTTCTCGCCTGGACGCTTGTCTTCCACATGATTCCGCCTGTCGCCCTGGCCAGTGCCTGGTTCACCATGGCGCACAGTGTCGGCCTGGAAAACACCTTCGCCGGGCTGATCCTCGCCCATGCCACGCTCAACCTGCCCATGGCGATCTGGCTGATGAGCGTGTTCGTACGGGAGGTGCCGAAGGAACTGGAAGAAGCAGCCATCGTCGACGGGGCGTCCACGCCGGTGTTGCTGCGGCACGTCATCCTGCCGCTGATCGCACCGGGCCTGGCGGCGACGGCCATCCTCACCTTCGTCTTTTCGTGGAACGAATTCGCGGTTGCTCTGACGCTCAGCATGAAGCAGACCGCGACCGTTCCCGTCGCCATCGCAAAGTATGCCCAGGACTTCGAGATCCAGTACACTCAGATGGCCGCAAGCGCCGCTCTGGCCATGCTGCCGGCGCTGCTCGTGCTGCTCGTCGCCCAGCGCTTCATCGTCAAGGGACTCACTCAGGGCGCCGTTAAGTAATTGTCGTGAATTCCTGCCACCGGAGATCAGATTGAAGGCCGTATTCGTCCTCTTCGACTCGCTCAACCGGCACATGCTGGGCTGCTATGGCGGCAAGCGAATTTCCACGCCGAATTTCGACCGCCTGTCGCGGCAATCGGTCACCTTCGACAGGCACTATGTCGGGAGCCTGCCCTGCATGCCCGCCCGCCGCGACATGTTGACGGGTCGCCTGACCTTCCTGCACCGCAGCTGGGGGCC
>JAJFMR010000455.1 GCA_020696915.1 Rhizobiaceae bacterium
GCGGCGAGGAGCTCACCACGAGGACGTCCATGCAGCATTACAGAATCGCGGCAATTCCGGCGGATGGCATCGGGCCGGAGGTGATAGCGGCCGGCCTTCGGGTGCTCGAAGTTCTCGAGCGGCGCGAAGGTACATTCAAGCTGGACGTGACGATGTTCGATTGGGGCTCGGACTATTACAAAAGGCACGGCGCCATGATGCCGGCCGACGGGCCTGACATACTCAAGAGCTTCGACGCCATCTTCTTCGGCGCGGTCGGCGCGCCCGACGTGCCGGATCACATCACTCTCTGGGGTCTCAGGCTGCCGATCTGCCAAGGCTTCGACCAGTACGCGAACGTGCGGCCGACAAAAGTTCTTCCCGGCATTGTCTCGCCGCTGGTCGGGGTTGGTCCAGGTGATCTGGACTGGGTAATCGTGCGCGAGAATTCCGAAGGCGAGTATTCCGGTATCGGCGGCCGCGCGCATCGGGGTCATCCGGAGGAGGTGGGGACCGAGGTGTCCATCTTCACGCGGGCCGGCGTCCTGCGGATCATGCGCTATGCGTTCAGGCTGGCTCGATCGCGTCCGCGCAAGTTGCTCACCGTCGTGACGAAGTCGAATGCGCAACGGCACGGCATGGTGATGTGGGACGAGATCGCGGCCGAGGTGTCGAAAGAGTTTCCGGACGTGACCTGGGACAAGATGCTGGTCGACGCGATGACTGCCCGCATGACGTTGAAGCCGCGCAGTCTCGATACGATCGTGGCGACAAACCTGCACGCCGACATCCTTTCCGATCTTGCAGGCGCGCTGGCCGGCAGCCTGGGCGTGGCGCCGACGGCCAATATCGACCCGGAGCGACGCTTTCCCTCCATGTTCGAGCCCATTCATGGCTCCGCTTTCGACATAACCGGCAAGGGGATCGCCAACCCGGTGGCGACTTTCTGGACGGCCGTCCAGATGCTGGAGCATCTCGGCGAAGCGGCGGCGGCGGCGCGGCTGATGCTGGCCGTCGAATCGGTGACCGGCGCCGGGATTCTCACCCCCGACGTGGGCGGCAAGGCGACGACGAAGGACGTGACGGACGCCGTCTGCGAAGCGATCCGTCGCTCCAACGTCTGAGGCATCGGACGTTGGAATCGCTGCGCGGATAAATCGGACTCGCCAACAGAAGCTGCAGCGGGCCGGGCGCCATTTTTCGGCGACCCCGACGTGAAGCACCGCACCCGGAGTTGGAACAGCTTTTTGCCTAATGCAGGCAGTTCTGGATGCGAGAAGCGCCACGGAACATCAGCGGCGCATCGGCGTTCTCCACCGGAAGGTCCTACAAGGAGAATGAGATGTTTCGCAGTGTTTTGCTCTGGATGCTCGGGATTCCGATCCCGATTATCATCCTGCTTTGGCTGTTCCTCGACTGATCGCCTCGCCGCTGCCGCGACCGGAAGGCAACGCGGAAAAGGCGTCGTTCGAGATGCCAAAACCCCGGCCCCGGAGGCCGGGGTTTTGATGTGATCCGCCGGCGTTCTTCCGCGTCCCCGACGTCCCGCGCTGCACGCCGCAGCAAGGCAGCGCCGGGAGCCGCACACGATCATCATCGCGCGCGGCGACCACATCCGGCATTTCACCGTGCGGCCCTGGGTCGCGGTCCTGGCAGGTACGGCACTGGCGGCGATCTCCATATCCTACCTGATCGCCACCACCTACCTGGTGGTGAGGGACGATCTCATCGGTGCCGCCACCGCTCGCCAGGCCCGCATCCAGCATGCTTACGAGGATCGAATCTCGGCGTTGCGCGCCGAGGTCGACCGCATCACAAGCCGCCAGACGCTCGATCAGCGACTGATGGAGTCCAGGGTCGGCGAACTCCTGAAGCGGCAGACGCAGCTGACGGAGCGCCATGGCCGGCTTGGGCCGGCCCTGGAAATCGTGAGCGCCGGCGGCGAGCATCTGCCTGAGGCTGCGCCGGTTCCTGTGGAAAAGCCCGACATCCGCGCTGCTATTACCGGCACACATGCCGTGCCGCCTGCCCTGCACGCCGAGGCGGCGCGGGAGCCCTTCTCGTTCTGGCCGGCGCGGCGCCGGCCGCCCGGGCCCGGAGCGCAAGCCGACGAGTTGTTCGCCTCCATCAGCCAGTCCCTGCGGTTGATCGAGACGGAACAGCTCATGCGCGCCGACGTCCTGGCGGAGACCGCCTACCAGACGGCGGACTCGATCTCCGCGGCGCTCGAAGACGCCGGGGTGCCGGTCGAATCGGATGATGAACACGACGGCATCGGCGGGCCGCTGGTCGAGCTCGACGGTCCCGCAATGTTCGAGGTCAAGGTTCGCGAGCTCGACGCGGCGCTCGACCTTCTCGACCGCATGAAGAGCGAGGCGCGCCGCCTGCCGATTGCCAGCCCTGCGCCGGGGCGATCGGTGTCCAGCGCCTTCGGTGTCCGCAAGGACCCCCTGCTCGGCAGGCCGGCGATGCATTCGGGAATGGACTTTCGTGCTCCGTCCGGCTCGCCCGCCCGGGTGACGGCCGCAGGCAAGGTCGTCAAGGCAGGCTGGCAAGGCGGCTACGGGCGCATGGTGGAAGTCGAGCATGCCGGCGGCTTCACGACGCGCTACGGCCATCTGCGCAAGATCGAGGTGGGGGTCGGCCAGCAACTCGTCACCGGCGATGTCGTCGGCACGATCGGCAGCAAGGTCGGCGGTTATCTCTGACTCGCTTCCCGCGGGCATTTCCCCTGAGACCAGCATTCATCGGCCTGTCACGCGCCATTTCCGTGCAAGGTCGCGTGCTTGCCAGGTCGAAGCTCGTTCACGGCACTCTCCTATGCGAACGCCGCCGATCCGCGCCTGAAACGATGGTTCATCTGTCTATGGGAAGCGCGCGTGAAGCTTCGTTGACAGCGGCCACCCGGTCGCGATCGCGGCTCACGAATCCCCCTGGCCGTCGTAGGCGTGCGCGCGCCAGCCATCGGCGGGGACGTTACGGACAGCTGCCGGGTAATCATCGGCCGTGGAACCGGCGACCTGTGCCACGGCTGTCGCGGCCCCAGGCCGGATGGATGAACCTTTGCCGACCGGATGCGTTGATTGCACCGGAACGGCGACCCAGGAGCACATGATGGCCAAGCAGAAGTCGAAAGCGCTGCCGAAGCGCATTGCCAGCGTCAAGATACCGAAATCCATACGGAGATCCAAGACGTTGCGTTCTCTCATTGCGAATCCCGTGGGCCGGGAAATCCTTGCCGGAGCCCTCGTCGCGGGAGCGGGAGCCGCCGCGACGATTCTGCTCAACGAACGCGAAGCCCTTGCAGACGGTGCACGCAAGGAAGGGAAAAAGGGCGCGCGGGCAATGGAGATTGCCAGGGAGGCGATGAAGGGCGCGGCCGCGGCCATGGTCGCTGCGGTTGCAAGCAACGGCTCGTTCAAAGGCAAACCCGAAAAGGCCAAGGCCCCCGTGAAATCGACTCACTGACGGACATCGTCTTCGCCCAGGGCGCAAGCCGCTCGTTCCCCAACGGGGGCAGGAGAGTGCGGCTTCTCCAAGCCCGTGACAGGGGGTCAACCGATTGTCCGAGGTGTTTCGAACAGGCTGAGCTTTCCCTGGCCGTCCCGGGCATCCCGCCAGCTTTCCGCCGCGAAGTCGATCACCACAAGTCCTGCCGTGGGGAGTTTGTGACGTAGGCGGTCGATGTCGCCCTTCGGGGCTTTTCCCGTCAGCCGCAGCGCCAGTTCCTGGAAGCCGGGGTTGTGGCCGATCATCAGCAGGGTGCGGACGTCGGACGGCGTTTCGCGAACGATCCCGACAAGCGCGTCCGATGAGGCGCCATAGACGCGGCTCTGGAATTGTTGCGCGATGCGCGGATCAAATGCATCCCGCATCTGGTGCCAGGTCTCCTGGGCCCGGCGCGCGGTCGATATGACGACGAGGTCAGGTGCCAGGCCTTCTCCGGCCATGTGACTTCCCATCCGCCGGCTTGCTTCACGGCCGCGCCTTGTCAGAGGCCGGTCATGATCGCCGCAGTCGGGCGGTCGTTTGGATTTCGCGTGGCGGACGAGCATGAGCCGCATCGCAGGCGCCTGCGTTTATCGCCACACGAAAGCATGGCGGCGTCCTGCGGACAAGCCTCGAGCCGTGAGGTTCTGGCCGGTGGTACACGCCCATGTGCTCGGACGCGGCGACGCCCCGGCGGGCTTCACGGGTCGGTTCCCTTCCAAGCAGCTTGGAGCTCGCGGCCGGACGGGGATGCCGAAGGCTCTCTCTACGACCGCGAACTGGCGGGCGCATCAAAATCGGCCGGCGCTATCCCGTCCCTCGTCCAGCGCTGCGGAGCGCTACCGCTGGTTATGTCGGTGTTTCTCAGCCAGTTGCTCTATTTCCTGGAACCGAACATGCGTTCGGCTACGACCATCGGCGCGGTCGTGGGCGGCCGCTCGGGCCGAAACGGAAAGATACCATGCCTACCACAGTGACCGGAGAACATCGCCAACATGGTGCGTCCGATCATGGATCGTCGTCTTTGTCTTCGACGGCATCTCTCGCCTGAACGGATTCCTGCCGCTGACGCCCATGCCCGCGACAAGCAACTCTATCAGCTCGCTCGCGACGGACTCACGGCGTTCGAATCGTTCGTGCCGAACCGACAAAGCCGAGCTGGCCAGGCACAAGGTCGGCGTCCTTTTGCCGGACGAACTGCACAATCTGGGTCAATGGGATTATCCTTTTGTTTTTGAGCGGTCCCGATTCCATTTGGACCAGTCTGGGAGAGTCGAGGCACGTGCGGCGAGTATGACGCAGGGGAAGGCAGTGGCCTGATGGAAGCCGGACCTTTCGGGCCGGGGCGGCTCGTCGCGGTGGTCGGACCGAGCGGGTCGGGCAAGGACTCGATCATGCGCGCCGCGCAGAAGGCTCTTGGCGCTTCTTCGGGTAGCATCGTCTTTCCGAAACGGTTCGTGACACGCGCACCAGACTCCCATGAAGACCATGTGCCGATTGCCCGAGACGCCTTCCGCGAGGCGGCCGAGGCCGGCGCATTTGCATTCTCATGGGAGGCGCACGGTCTTTGCTACGGCGTTCCCCGCGAAGTCGACGAGCTGGTCAGCCGCGGGCGCACCGTGGTGCTCAACGTGTCGCGCAGCGTCGTCCCGCTGCTGCGGCAGCGCTATGCGAACCTGACCGTCGCAACAATCACGGCCGACGCCGGAACCGTGGCAAGACGCCTCGCCGGCCGCGGCCGGGAAACGGCCGAAGAAATCGCGCGGAGACTGGCCCGCTCAGGGTGGGACGCGTCGGATCCGGAAGCAATCGAAATCGACAATGACGGCCCGCTGGCGAAGGCCGTAGAGCGCTTTCTGTCGATCTTGCGATAGGCTTGCGCACCACGAGACGGAATGACCGAGGTGGTCGATCGGCGAGTTTTCCGTTGGGCGAAACGACCGCCTGCTCGCAGGTCAGCGCTGCGCGCTCCAGCCAAACGATAGCTGGACTTTGCTACCGGCAAACTTGAAAAAGATGGCGCGAGTGACGGGGCTCGAACCCGCGACCTCCGGCGTGACAGGCCGG
>JAJFMR010000072.1 GCA_020696915.1 Rhizobiaceae bacterium
GCCCAGCGCCTGACGCGCGAGTGGCCTTTTTCCCACTCTCCGGGAAAGCGAAGCGCGAGATAGCCGAGCGCGGCGCGTAGCGCGATCTGCCCGGCATCGGGGCTCTTGCCGAGCCGCGGCAAATCGCCCTCGATGTGATCAAGAGCCCGAACAACCTTCGCCCATTGCCTGTCGAGCCATGGCTGGTGAACTTTCTCTCCAGGGCGCCAGCGACGTTCATAGACGTGCGCGAGCGCACTGTCCGCGATGCCGTCGGCCAGCGCCTCGAGTCGCTCGGCCCGGGTGCGCCTTGCCGGGTTGCGCGGGAACAGCCGGTTGCCCGACTGCCTGTTCAGGTATTGCGTGATGGCGCGACTGTCGAAGACGGCGCTGCCGTCGTCCAGCACGAGTGTCGGGATCTTGCCCAGCGGATTGGCTGAAACCAGCTGATCCGGGTCGGCATTGGTGTCGACGACGCTCGCGTCCAACGGGATTCCGGCGATCGCGGCAGCCATGCGGACCTTGGCGCTATACGGAGAAGCGGGTGCATAAAGAATGGTTGGCATAGCTTTCCCGAGTTCTGGAGATGGAGGCTCGTTCGAACCGCGGCGGCGGCAAAGGCCCGGGCAACCCTATGGCCCACGCACCGGCGGCATGACAACACTGTCGCGGCGGCAGGCGCGCCGGTCTATCTCGGGACATGAGCGGAAGCCGAGCTCTCTGGTCAGGCAGATGCGAACCTCGCGCAGGTAGCGATTGTCGCAGGTCACTGCGATACCGGCTGGGGAAAGGCCGTCATTGGCCTCCACGAAGGCCTGCTCGGCGGCGTCCGGGTCGACGGCAAAGTCATCGTCGTGGTGCGCCAGGACCGGCGGGATCACGATCCGGTTGCGCGCCGCCCGGAGCACGGCGAAATACGCGTCCTGCGAAAGGCCCGCGCAGCTTCCGTGACGGCGCCACTCGTGACGGATCAATCCCGCCGAAGGCATCAGATCATAAAGCGTGCGCAGCCGCTCGTTCGCAACGCCGGGCTCCGCCGTCGCGCAGTGCTCCGGAAAGCCGCGCTCATACTGCGGCCAGAGACCGTGCACGACGAACGCATAGGGCCGCCGGGCAGCACATTGCTGGCGGTTGGCGTCTTCGCCCTCCGCCTCGCAATAGCTTGGTGACCACGACAGGGCGAGGACGTAGAAATCAAAGTTACGTCCGAGTGGGATCGGCGCGCCCAATTCGGCCTGGCCGGCCGAGTTGTCCTGGCCGGCGGCTTCCGATTCGGGCTGGCAGCCGGCGAGCAGCAGAGCGAGAAAAGCTGTCGAGACCTGTCGCGACCAGAAGCTGAAGGACATCAGGCGCTCAGCGCAGGATACGGCAGCGCCCGTTGTAGACCATCCAGCGGTCGAAGCCCGAGACACAGAATTCGACATTGTCGCCGATCGAAGCGAAGCCCATGCCTTCCTCGATGAGGTACCAGATGGGCCGGTTGGTGCCGTCGGAGAGGATGACGGTGGCACCGCAGTAGCGACGACCGATCGGCCTGTCTTCATGGGCCGGCAGATAGCGGTTCTCATGGATGTCCCGGAACTCTGCTATCGCCACGTCGGGAAGGTTCGGCACGTTGCGCACCTGATGCCGGAAGCGGCTGGTTATCTTGCCCAGGAACCGCGACTCCCCGCAGATGCCCGGATCGGCAACATACAGCTGTAGATCAGCGCCGAGCGCCGGCGCGCCGCCCCCCAGGGAGAGAAGGGCGCCAAGGACCATACTGGCAAAGCGAGTCATGTCGGCCTCCGAACGCGTGTCCACAATGTGCGGAATCGGCGGCCCGCGGTCAAGCGACACCCGGCAATGAACCCGGACCGGGTCGTTCCGCAGTCAGCCACTCGATCGTCCAGCCGGCGCCCGCGTCCTCGGCAAGCACCTCGACGAGCGCCGGCAGCACCAGCCGCATTTCGTTTTCGAAGATGAACGGCGGATTGACCACGACCAGTCCGCTGCCGTCGAGCCGGGAGGACGGGGCGCGAACCGAAAGACAGGTGTCCAGGATTTTCGGAATTCCCGTCGCCCGAAGCGCCTTCCTGAAATGGGCAACCGCGGTGCGGTCCTTGAGCGGATACCAGAGCGCATAAATGCCGCCCGGCCAGCGGCGGTATGCGGCCTGCAGGCGGCCGGCGAGCCGGGCAAACTCGCCTTCCTCTTCGAACGGCGGATCGATCAGCACCAGCCCGCGCTTTTCCTTCGGCGGCACATGCGCGCCGAGCGCCAGCCAGCCGTCGAGCCGGATCACCCGTACCTGGTGATCGCCGGCGAAAAGGGACTTCAGCGAGGAGGCATCATGCGGGTTGAGTTCGATTGCCGACAGACGGTCCTGCGACCGCAGCAAATGCCGCACGATCAGCGGCGACCCCGGGTAGTTCGCGATCTCCCCGTCCGGATTGGTCGCCTGCACTGCGTCGACGTAAGCCTGCAGCCGGGCCTGCGTCCCGGCATCGAGTACTGCCGCCGCAAGCCTGCCGATCCCGGCGCGCCATTCCCCGGTCTTGCGCGCAGCTTCGGAAGCCAGGTCGTAAAGCCCCGGGCCCGCATGCGTGTCGATGACACGGAAACCCTTCTCCTTGCGCTTCAGGTACTCGACAAGCCGCGTCAGCGCGACGTGTTTGACCACGTCGGCGAAGTTCCCAGCATGGTAGGCATGACGGTAGTTCATGGACCCGTCAGCGGGGCTCCGCGCCCCTGCCCCAGCGCGGCTTCGGCGGCTGCGAATTGGGATTTTCGGGAGGGCGGTTTCGGCCCCGCCGCAGTGAAAGGACAAGTCCGACGAAGCCGATTGCCATGAGCGCGAACCCGATCGGCTGAACGCGGGGATCGATCGCCGCCGGAGCACTCGCCAGCACCACGTCGATCGACCTGATGTCGACGGCTTCCATGCCGGCGGGGCCGACCGTGAATGTATGATCCGCGTCTTCGACCGGATCGATCGTGCCGGCCTGCTGACGGTAGATGCGGTCCGAGAGTTGCGGGCTGGTTTCGCGCGGGCTTGCCTCAGCGAAGGTGAGCGTTTGCGCCAGCACGGTCCGGCTGCCGGCCGCAACGGTTAGCGTAATCAGGGCCTCATCCGCCGCGACCTCCAGCGGACGCGCCGCAGTGAGTTCAACAAGAACCCGAATGGGGGAGTCCTGCGCCGAGAGGCGCACAACGGCCGGCCGGAATCCGCTCTCTGGGTCGAAAACCCGGAACGAGCCGACTTCGCTGACGCCGAGATCGCTCGCCATCCAGGGATAGGCTATCGCGCCGGCAATGCCGCCCAGAAGCATCAGGAGAAAAAGCAGCCGCATTCGTCTGTTCCACCATTCTGCCGTGCGGCCGGGCAGGTCTTTCCGCGCGGCGAGCCATTCCGGCATACTCGGAGACAACACGCATCAAAACCCGTAATCTCCTGTTTCACATAGAATATCCTGCGCGACGCTTTCACGCCTTGCGCTCCCAGCGCCGATCCGGAGTCTGTTGCCAGTAGGTGACGTCGTGGCGCTCAGCCTTCATCGCCGCCCAATGGCGTCGCGCACCCTCGACCTGCATCTGGTCGTGTCCGTCGAAGATGAACACGACACGCTCGTAGCCCGACAGGTCGGGAGGCTCTGCGCCGTCCACGAGAAAGCGGATGGCGGCATCGTTCTCATTGCCGGACCCCGTCGTCAGAAGCACCGGCTGATCCGCTGCATGAGGTTCGACGTCGATGCCATGCGCGACGAACGAGTCGTCCCGAAACGTCCACAGATGCGAATCGAGGGCGTTTCGGCGCTCCTCGGTTCCGGACTGGACGACGGCCCGCCAGCCCCGCGCCAGGCTTCTCTCCAGGAGCCCCGGCAGTGCCCCTTCCAGCGTCGATTCGGTCAGATGATAAAACAGCACCTCGGGCATATCGGGACGAGCGCCTCACGCCTCGTAGTGGTCGCGCACCAGCCGGTCGAGGAGCCTCACCCCAAAGCCCGACCCCCAGGACTGGTTGATTTCGCTCGACGGCGAGCCCATCGCCGTCCCGGCAATGTCGAGATGCGCCCAGGGCGTATCCTTCACGAAGCGCTGCAGGAACTGGGCGGCGGTAATGGCGCCGCCGTAGCGCCCGCCAATATTCTTCATGTCGGCGTTCTTCGAATCGATCAGCTTGTCGTATTCGGCGCCGAGCGGCATTCGCCAGACCTTTTCCTGAGTGGCCAGGCCGGCCTCGGCCAGGCGGCCGGCGAGCTCATCGTCGTTCGAGAACAGGCCGGCATGGCTCTGCCCGAGGGCGACCATGATCGCTCCGGTGAGAGTTGCCAGATTGATCATGAATTGCGGCTCGAAGCGCTGGCGGCAGTACCAGAGGGCATCCGCCAGCACCAGCCGTCCTTCGGCGTCGGTGTTCAGCACCTCCACCGTCTGCCCGGACATCGAGGTGACGATGTCGCCTGGCCGCTGCGAGTTGCCGTCGACCATGTTCTCCACGAGACCAATGATGCCGACGGCGTTCACCCGGGCCTTGCGCGCCGCAAGCGCATGCATCAGGCCGGCCACCGCGGCCGCGCCGCCCATGTCGCCCTTCATGTCCTCCATGCCGGCCGCCGGCTTGATCGAGATGCCGCCGGAGTCGAAGACGACGCCCTTGCCGATGAAGGCCACCGGCTGGTTCCGTGGCTTTCCCCCCCGCCACTCCAGCACCGCCATCCGCGGCGGCCTGACCGAGCCCTGAGCCACTCCGAGCAGCGCCCCCATGCCAAGGCGCTTCATGTCCTTTTCGGTGAGTATCTCGACCTTCACGTCGAGCTGCTCGAGAGCCTTCAGCTGAGCGGCGAATTCGACCGGCCCAAGCATGTTCGCCGGTTCGTTGACCAGGTCGCGTGCCAGCCACACCCCGTCGGAGACCGCGTCGGCCACGGCGAAGGCCTTTTTCGCCGCGACAGGATCCGACGAATGGATGGTGAACCTGGCGGGCTTGCGGTCGATCGGCTTGCCATCGCCATCTTCCTTCTTCGTCTTGTACTTCTCGAAGCTGTAGGCCCTGAGCAGGATACCGGCAGCGAGTGATGCTGCCTCCGATCCGCCCGCTTCGAGGCCGGGCAGATCGACGATCACCGAGACGTCGGCCGGCTTGCGGAAGTGGGCAGCCACCGCGCCGCCGAGCTTCAGCCAGTCATGCTCCTTCAGGCTGGCTGCCTTGCCGGCGCCAATGGCCACCAGCCGATCGAGGCCAGCGCCGTCGGGGGCGATCAGTTCGACCGACGCGCCAAACTTGCCGGAGAAGTCGGCGATCGGGAAGGCCCGCTGCAGGGCTCCCGACGGATCGCAACTCCTGGCGGCCTCGCTCATTTCACCCTGCTCCGCAGAGAACACGACGACGTTGCCCTTCTTCGGAACGGCGCGCCTGACGAAACTGATCGACGGTTTCGATGCCATGTTATTCCTGTTTCGTGCGGTGGCGGACAGAAGCGCCACATGTCGATGGTTTTGGCCTGTTTGGCAAGGATCGCATGTTGCCCCAAGTCTCCCGACCTCGCGCGCGTCATTGCCAGGCGAGAGCGCCGTGCCCCTGTGCATTTACGGTTTTTTATCTTATCTCGTGCCCTGTCGGACGTCAGCTTGCGGCGTGTGGCCTGACAAACAGGGTGCTAGCCGTCCTCCGGCTGGTGCCTGGATCGAAAACGGAAATCGCGCCGCGTGAAGGTCCTCGAACGCTATATCCTCGGCCGCGCCGCCCTGCTCTCGCTCGGCGCGCTGGCCGCAACGATGCTCATGGTGTGGATCGTCCAGGCGCTGACGCGCCTCGACCTGGTGACCACGAATGGCCAGAGCGTGCTGGTGTTCCTGCAGATCTCGACGCTCATCCTGCCGTCGATCATCCCCGAAGTGCTGCCTTTCGCGATTGCGATCGCTGTCGCCCAGACCCTGTCGGTGATGAACGCCGATTCGGAGCTGGTCGTCATCGGCGCGGCCGGCAGTCCGCGCTCGACGGTAATCCGGCCGATGCTCTTGCTGGCGCTGGGGGCCAGCCTCTTGTCCTTCGCCGTCAGCAACCTGCTCGATCCGCTCGCCAGGCTGGAATTCAGAACCCTTGTCGGCGCCGCCCGCGCCGACCTGATTTCGCTCGTGCTGCAGGAAGGCACGTTTCGCAAACTCGGTGAAGGTCTCTACGTCCAGATCGCGGAACGAGTGCCTGGCGGTGACCTCAGGGGCGTGTTCGTGGCCGATTCGCGGAGCGAGGGTATCGATCTCGTCTACTACGCCAAGACGGGATCGGTGGTCGACGTCAAGGACAACAAGATACTTCTCATGCGCGACGGCATGATCCAGCGCAAGCTCGCGGCGGGCGACGTTTCCGTGGTCCGCTTTCATTCCTACGCCTTCGATCTGTCACAGTTCATCGCGGGTGCCGACGCGATCACCATGCTGCCGAAGGACCGATCGCTTGCATTCCTGCTCGATCCGGATCCGAACGACCCGATTTATCAGAAGATACCCGGAGAGTTTCGGGCCGAACTCCACGGCAGCCGTGCCGTTTGGACCTTTCAGCTGGTCTTTGCTCTGATTGGGCTGGCGGTCGCCGGCGATCCGCGCTCCCATCGCGAATCCCGGATAAGCCCGCTGGTCACGGTCCTTGTTCTTGCGCTGCTGGTGAGATGGCTGGCGCTGGTCGCGGCAGACTATGCGGAAAGATCTGCCGACTTCATCGTCGGCATCTACGCCGTCCCCCTGCTCGTTTCCGCTATGGTGCTCGTGCTGATCTGGGCCAACCGCCCGCTGGAGCTGCCGGTGGGCATGGTCGAGGCGGCGGGTTCGGCGCTTGGCCGGTTCAATGAACGCCGGGTAAAGCTGGGGTTGCGCATGCGCGGCCTGACCTTTCCTTCGAGGCGGCCATCGTGATGGGCTGGACGCTCGGACGGTATTTCCTCAGTCGCTACGCCGCGATAACCGCGTGGTTCTTCGCCGGCGTCTATGCGCTGGTGTCGCTCATCGATTTCACCGAACTGGCGAATCGCACGTCCGGTGTTCCCGGTTTTTCGGCCGGCCTCGCGCTGACGGTCTCGATGCTGCGCGTGCCGATGATCATGCAGCAGACAGTGCCCTTCGTGGCGCTGTTTTCTGCGATGGCGACGCTGGTGTCGCTCAACCGCCGCTATGAACTGGTCATCGCCCGCGCCGCCGGCATTTCGGCCTGGCAGTTCCTTCTGCCGGCCTGCTTCGGCGCCTTCGTATTCGGCGCGCTGACAATCGCGGTGCTCAATCCGCTCGCGGCGGAAGGATTTTCCCGCTCCCAGGAACTCGAAGCCCAGCTCAGATCCCGGGAGGTCACGTCAAGGTCGGCATTCGACGCCCCCTGGCTCAGGCAGAAGACTGCCGACGGCGAAACGATCATCGGAGCCCGCGCCGTGCTCGAGCAGGGCCTCCTGCTCGTCGACGCCGTGTTCTTCTCATTCGACGGCAACGACGAGATCGTCGAGCGGCGCGATGCCGCCCGGGCCTACCTTCGGGACGGATACTGGGAACTTCACGATGTGCGGCTGCTGACCGCGGGCATGCGGTTCGAGAACCGCGAGATCGACCGGGTGGCCACGAATCTGCGCCCGGAATTCGTGCAGGAACGGCTGGCGCGCCCCGAAACCGTCCCCGTCCATCGACTTCCCGCCACGATCGAGGTAGCTCGCTCGCTCGGCCTGAGCGCGAACCGGTTCGCCACGCAGTTTCATTCGCTCGTCGCGATGCCTCTGCTGCTCGTCGCAATGACGCTGATAGCAGCGACGGTTTCGATGCGATTTGCGCGTATGGGACAGTCTGTTACGATGATTCTCGGTGGCGTGCTGGCTGGCTTTCTGCTTTATGTCGTCACGGTCCTGGTGAAGGCATTCGGGGATGCCGGATTGGTGCCGCCTTTCATCGTGGCCTGGATACCCGTGGTGGTCGCAATGTTTTTCGGCGTGACGTTCCTGCTGTACAAGGAGGACGGTTAGTGGGGGACGCGGAGCCGTCGGGGTCCGGCATGAGGCGGCTGGCGCTTCTGTGGAGCGCCACGGCACTGTCGTGCGCCGCCGGCCTGCTGCTTCCCGAAAGCGCGTTTGGGCAGACCATCGCCGATCTGGCGCCGGACATAGCTCCGGACACGCAGATGCTGCTCGAGGCGGACACGCTGATCTACGACAACAATGACGACACGGTGTCGGCGTCGGGCCGGGTCAAGATCGACTACGGCGGCAATCGTCTGGTCGCCGACCAGGTCATTTACGACCGCCGCTCGCGCCGGCTGATCGCCCGCGGCAACGTCCAGGTCGTCGACCCGAGAGGCACCACCGCCTACGCCGACGAGGTCGATGTCACCGACGATTTCGCCGACGGTTTTCTGAACGCGCTTCGGGTGGAGACGGTCGACAAGACCTATTTCGCGTCCGAAAGCGCCGAGCGCCGCGGCGGCATCCTCACCACCTTCAACAACGGCGTCTACACCGCCTGCGAGCCCTGCGAGGAAAAACCGGACAAAGCGCCGGTGTGGCGTGTCAAAGCCAAGCGAATCATCTGGAACAGCAGGGCCAAGACCGTCCGTTTCGAAAATGCCGGTTTCGAGTTTCTCGGTGTGCCGCTGGGCATCTGGCCGGCATTCGAGATCGCCGACCCGACGGTGAAACGGAAGTCGGGGTTCCTGTTCCCCGGTGTCCGATACAAGAGCGAGCTCGGCTTCGGCCTGGCCATCCCCTACTATATCGCGCTGTCGCCGACATATGACCTCACGCTGACCGGAACCGGATACACCAACCAGGGATTCCTCGCCGAGGCCGAATGGCGGCAGCGCTTCAACCATGGTGAGTACAGCATCCGGTTGGCGGGCATCAGTCAGGCCGATCCCGGTGAGTTCGACCAGAATACCGTCGATTCGGGCCCCGAAGGCGATCCCAACAGGTTGCGCGGCATGATGGGCACGACGGGTCGCTTCGCCATCAATTCGCGCTGGGATTTCGGATGGGACGTTCTCGTCCAGTCGGACAAGAACTTCTCCGATACATATGATATCCAGGATTACAGCGACCGGGTGTATCGCTCGTCGATCTATCTGACCGGTCTGGACGACCGGAATTTCTTCGACCTTAGGGCCATGCACTTCCAGGTGCAGGAAGAGGTTCTCGACGATCACCCGGACGCCCGCAATGACAAGCAGCCCTGGGTGCTGCCGAGTTTCGATTATTCGCGCACGGCCGACCAGCCGGTCTTCGGCGGCGAACTCAATGTCGACGTCAATGCACGGGCGCTGAGCCGCTCCAGTCTGGACGCGTTTCCCCTGGCCGATCCGCTCAACGTGCGCGGCATCGAGGGCACCTCCTCGCGACTGACGGCGGAGGCCGAGTGGAAGCGGTCGATGACGACCGAGGGCGGCCTGGTCGTCATGCCGCTGCTGGCATTCCAGGCCGACACGACGAGTGTGGATGCCTCGGCCGCCTCGCTCGCGGCGATCGATTCGATGGCGTCCAATCTCGGCGTCGTCTCCGACATCCGCTCTGCCTATCACCGGTTCATGGCGGCGGCCGGGCTGGAACTTCGCTTCCCTGTGCTGTTTTCATCCGTCAGCTCCAGTCACATCCTGGAACCGATGGCACAAGTCTTCGTGCGCCCCGACGAAAGCTATGTCGGCACGCTCGACGTGCCCAACGAGGACGCGCAAAGCTTCGTGTTCGACGCCACCACACTGTTCGAGCGCGACAAGTTTTCCGGCTACGACCGGATCGAGGGGGGTACGCGAGCCAATATCGGATTCCGCTATTCCGCCGCCTACGACAACGGCTGGACGGCCAACGGGCTGCTCGGCCAGTCCTACCACCTCGCCGGCACCAACTCCTTCGCCGCGCCGGACCGCGTCAATGCAGGCGCCTCCTCCGGTCTCGAAACGGACACCTCCGATTTCGTCGGGCTGTTCGGGATCGGCTCGCCGCTCGGGTTTTCCGGATCGGTGAGCGCTCGGCTTGACGAACGGACGCTGGAAACGCGCCGCGCCGAACTAAAGGCCGGCTACACGAGCGACCGCCTGTCGGTCTCCGCCAAATACGCCTTCATCCAGGCGCAGCCGCTTTACAGTTTCGAAACGGATCGCCAGGAACTCTCGCTGGGAGCATCTACGAGGTTCCACGAGAACTGGCGCGTCTTCGGCTCGGGGACGTACGATCTGGAAAAAAACCTGCTCCTCAAGGACGCGATCGGCCTTGCCTATGACGATGAGTGCTTCACCTACATCATGACGCTCTCGGAAAGCCGCGACCGCGACAGCAGGGAAACGTCCCGCACCATCGGATTCAACCTCTCCTTCAGGACGCTTGGGGACGTCGGGGGGGACACGGCTGGCTTGTGAGCCGTCGCCGCCGCTTTTTCGGAGACCCGCGGGACCTTCGACGACATGGTTTCGCCGCATAGCGGGACCATTACCGCCAGCACATCAGGACAAATGACCGAGACGGGATCAAACTTCATGTTTTCGATGAGGAAGTGCCTCATATCG
>JAJFMR010000456.1 GCA_020696915.1 Rhizobiaceae bacterium
GGCCACGGCTGGCGTGCGGGCGGCGGATACCAGCCGGGCGAAAGAAATTTCGGCGCGCTGCAGGGCTGGAACGCGGCAAGCGTGTATCAGCAGGCCATCGCCATCATCGGCGCGGAGATCGACGGCTGAGAGAGCCGACTGGAAGGGCGGCGCGGGCTCCCTGACAAGGCAAGTGCCCAGGCGGCCCGGCGCGCCGATGCCGTAGCCGCTTCGGGGTTGCTATGCCTTTCGCCGGCGGGCCGCCAGAGTTCTCAGGCGCAGCCCGTTCAACCGGATGAACCCTTCGGCGTCCTTCTGATCGTAGGCGCCGCGGTCGTCCTCGAAGGTAACCAGCGCATCGGAATAAAGCGAACGCCCCGACCGCCTGCCGGTGACCATTACGTTGCCCTTGTAGAGCTTCAGCCGGACCTCGCCCTCGACCTCTTCCTGGCTCTTGTCGATCAGCGCCTGCAGCATCTCCCGTTCCGGCGAGTACCAGAACCCGTTGTAGATGAGTTCGGCGTAACGTGGCATCAGCTCGTCCTTGAGGTGGGCGGCACCCCGGTCGAGCGTCAGGGATTCGATGGCGCGATGGGCGTGGAGCAGGATCGTGCCGCCCGGTGTCTCGTAGACCCCCCTCGATTTCATGCCGACGAAACGGTTCTCGACGAGGTCAAGGCGGCCGATGCCGTTGTCGCGGCCGAGATCGTTGAGCGCCGCCAGAAGGTTTGCCGGCGACATCGGCCTGCCGTCGAGGGCGATCGGGTCGCCGTTCGCGAATGATATCGTGATCTCGGTGATCGCGTCCGGCGCGTCCATCGGAGAGACGGTGCGCTGATGCACGAACTCAGGCGGTTCGATCCACGGATCCTCCAGCACCTTGCCTTCCGAAGAGGAGTGCAGGAGGTTGGCATCGACGGAGAACGGCGCCTCCCCCTGCTTGTCCCGCGGCACCGGGATCTGGTGGTCCCTTGCGAAGTCGAGAAGGTCGGTCCGCGATTTGAACGACCAGTCGCGCCACGGCGCGATCACCTTGATGTCGGGATTGAGGGCATAGGCGGAAAGCTCGAAACGGACCTGGTCGTTCCCCTTGCCGGTGGCGCCATGGGCGATCGCATCGGCGCCGGTTTCCCTGGCGATGTCCACGAGGTGCTTGGCAATCAGTGGCCGGGCGATCGAGGTGCCCAGCAGGTAGAGCCCCTCGTACTGCGCATTGGCCCGAAACATCGGAAAGACGAAATCGCGGACGAACTCCTCGCGCACGTCGACGACGCGGATGTCCCTGATGCCCAGCAGTTCGGCTTTCCGTCTTGCCGGCTCCAGCTCGCCGCCCTGGCCGAGATCGGCGGTAAACGTCACCACTTCGGCGCCGAGTTCGGTCTGCAGCCATTTCAGGATGATCGATGTGTCGAGCCCGCCCGAATAGGCGAGCACGACTTTCTTCACGTCTTTCCACTTCGACATGACGGTCCCCGGGATGAAATCGGGGCACTCATATCAGGAAAGGCGTGCCCGGCAAGGGCGGGGCTAACGCCGCCGCCGCGGCCCCAGTTGCGTCCACAGATCGTAGGCGGACAGCGCCAGCCCGATCGTGACGGCCACGGCAAGATCGATCCGCGGCACGAAGCGGAGGAGGACGCCGAAGAAGCTCGCCATGCACAGGAACGCCAGCAGAGCGAACAGCCGGTTCTGGGTCATGCCGGATCTCCTTTTCGCCCAGTGACTGACTTAGCCATAGATCAGGTTCGGCAGCCAGTAAACGATCTGCGGGAAGACATAGATGATGACCATGCACAACATGACGATCAGCATGTACGGCATCATGCCGCGGAAGATATCCGAGATCTTCACATGGGCCGGCGCGATGCCCTTGAGATAGTAGGCCGACATCGCCATCGGCGGCGACAGGAACGCCGTCTGCAGGTTCACCGCGACGAGGATGCCGAAGAACAGCGGGTCAATCCCGAAATGCGGCAGGAGCGGCAGGAAGATGATCAGCTGCGCAACGAGCAGAAACACCAAGGGCGACATGTCGAGGCCGGTGACGAACTCGCTGACGAACTGCTGCCCCCCCAGATAGGCGAATATCGAGGCGAAGGTCGCCGAGCCGACGAACAGCCAGCACACCATCGCCGTGGTGCGCGCGGTGAGATAGACGGATTCCTTGAGCCGCCGCCAGGTGAGCGCCCGGTAGGCCGCGGCGAGCAGCAAGCCGCCGAGCGCGCCGATCGCCGCCGCTTCGGACGGCGTGGCGAAGCCGAACAGGATTGATCCGAGAACGGCGAGGATCAGGAAAGCCAACGGCACGAAGGACGTGAACATCATCCAGCTTATCTGCAGGAAGCTGTAGTCGCCGATCTCCTCGGCGGTCGGCCTCGGCGCCAGGCGCGGCTGCAGCAACGCCTTGCCCACCACGTAGGTCAGATAGAGGCTGGCCAGGAACAGTCCCGGCAGCAATGCTCCAGCGTACATGCGCACGACGGAGACACCCGAGGTGGCGGCATAGACGATGAGCAGGATCGACGGTGGGATGAGGATGCCGAGCGTGCCGCCCGCGCATATCACGCCGGAGGCATATCTGACGTCGTAGCGGGCCTTCAGCATCGCCGGGAATGCCAGCAGCCCCATCAGGGTGACAACCGCGCCGACGATGCCCGTCGCCGTCGCGAACAGCGTGCAGGTGATCAGCGCCGCTACAGCCATCGAACCGGGAACCCGGCGCGTCGCGATGAACAGCGTCGAGAACAGCCTGTCGACGATGTTGGCGCGCTCCACGATATAGCCCATGAACAGGAACAGCGGCACCGCCGTCAGCACGTCGTTGGACATGACAGAGTAGGTCTGGTTGACGAAGAGGTCGAAGATGCGGTTGTTGAAGAAACCGCCTGCCCATGTCTCGACGAGTGTCCAGACGTCGGCTCCCGACTCGGCTGCGCGCTCGTAGGTTCGCCACATCCGAGCGGCATCGAAATAGGCGTAGTAGCCGAACC
>JAJFMR010000457.1 GCA_020696915.1 Rhizobiaceae bacterium
CAGTGCGCGGCTCGTCTGGGCAATCTGGCGCAAGGCCGTCGCAGCGCCGAAATGCGCGACCGCACCACCGCCCGAATTGTTGAATTTCGCGGTGTCCCCGCCGGCGACGAAGCCGACGGCCGACAATGCACGCGCCTCGGCAATGGGGGTCGGCGCCGCGGCCTCGATCATATCGAATCCTCCCCGGTCCGAGCCCCCTCCATGGCGGAGCGCCGCCACGGCTTCCCGGACCCATTCAGCCGGGTCGAGGTGGTCGTCATCCGGCGAGTAGGGCCGCGACACGCTGGCAAAATCGCTGACCGTCACGCCCGGCGGGCCGCCGCGGCGCATCACGATGGCAACGGCGCCATCGCAGAAACCGGTTCGTGCCCAGGCAGGCGCGCCACCAGTCACGCTGCGCGCCGAGCCTTCCCAGCTGCGCGACATCATTTGATCCGTGTAGGAATTCAGCGACGACTCGTCCAGGTCCGCCGTGGCCAGCAGTTCCTGCGCCTGCATGGCGGCGACGACCCGCGGCGAGACGCCGATCGGGCGGACATGGAAGGGATCCGCCTGGTTGCGGCGCGGGTCGAACTGCGCATACTTCGCCGCTGCGCCCCAGCCGACCAGGATCAGGTTCTCGGCTTCCCCGGCCTCGATCTGCGTGACGGCCGCGCCCAGTCCATGCCCGGCACTGGACGGCAGGTTAAGGTAGCGCCGACCGTAATTGCCCGCGACTTCCGCCCTCCCCGGAACCGAAATGCCGTCCATCGTATCGCTTGCCACGGTCACAAAGGAATCGATGTCGTCGATGGAGAGTCCACTCTCAGCCAGGGCGGCGAGAACCGCATCCCGGATCGCCACATCAAGGCGATCGGCGAACGGACGGCCCAGTTTCCAACCGCATCCGGCGATGACGGCGGCGCTCACCCGGCAACTCCCACGCCGGCCTCGGCGACCGGCTCGAACCAAAAGTCCGGAACGGCCCGGGACGGGTCCTGCTCACCCGCGAAGCAGGCTGCCAAGCGGGTGCCGCGCTTCAGTTCGGCCGTGCTTCCATCGACCTTTACAAGCGCAAAAATCGGCGCCTCGGCGCCATCGACCCTGACCCGGGCAGCAATGAAATCCCGCAGCAAGGGTTCCCCGGAATCGGCAACCCACTGCGGCGGAGCGTAGGACAGGAGCTCCGCCCCCGGCCCAAC
The DNA here is from genome assembly GCA_020696915.1 of Rhizobiaceae bacterium. Lineage (GTDB taxonomy): Bacteria > Pseudomonadota > Alphaproteobacteria > Rhizobiales > Rhizobiaceae > JAJFMR01. Next base: position 1,182 of record JAJFMR010000457.1, read on the forward strand.
TTCCACCCACTCCCCGTCAGCGCCGAAATTCTTCGGCGGCAAGCTCAGCCGCGGCGGTTCGCTGGTCTTCCATCCCAGAAGCCGCCGTTCCGTCCGCAGGGCCGTGAGATAATGGCTCCCGAGCCGCCCTGCCGAATGCCTGAACACCGGACGCCATCGTTCCTCCAGCACCCTGCCCTGTTCCGTTGACGCCATTCCATACTCCTCCCGGCGACCACCTCTCCCGCGCCGTTCGATATAACATTATTCCATACCACCAGAGCCGGAAGTGTCAATCGGCGACTGCCGCCACCATACCGTCACCTGTGCGCTCGAACCTCCGCTACGCCCATAGCGAGCCGCCGGCCCTCGGGATCAGCAACCCCGGAACTGCGGTTTGCGCTTCTGCAGAAAGGCCGACATGCCTTCCGCCCGATCGGCAGTCGGGGTGAGCGTAGCCCCCAGCTTCTGCTCGAAATCCAGCGAAGCGGCAAAATCCATCTCGATTCCTTGCCTGACCGCCTGCTTCAGCGTGGCCAGGCTGAGCGGCGCCCGCTCGGAGTAGACCTCGACCATCCGCAACGCCTCGGCAAGCGCTTCCCCCTTGGCGGCTTTCCGGTTGATGAGGCCGATACGATAGGCCTCGTGCACGTCGATGGGCTCGGCCGAGAACAACATGTCGAGGGCGCGCGACACGCCGATCAGGCGGGGCAGGCGTTGCGTCCCGCCGAATCCCGGAATGGTCCCGAGCCGCGCACTGGTGATCCCGAAGCTGGCTCCCTCGCCTGCCACCCTCAGATCGCAGGTGAGCGCGAGTTCAAGGCCTCCGGTGAGGCAATGCCCTTCGATCGCGGCCGCCACTGGCCGCTTCAGGCCTTCGATCATGTCCGTCAGCCGACGTAGCGCAGCCTTCGCGGCACCCCGCTCTGCGGGTGAACCCTGCGAAACTTCCTTCAGATCACGGCCCGACGAGAAAAACTCAGGCCCCCCTGTGATGATGACCGAGCGGCTCGCCGGATCGTTCTCGGCCTCGGCGAGCGCGGCAACCATCTCGCGCATCAGCTGAAAGCTGATGGCGTTCTTCCGTTCCGGACGATTCAGCGTAATGACACGCGCCGCTCCGCGGGATTCGTACAACAAGGCTTCGTAGGCCATCGGCTCGCCCCAATCGCTTTGCCGAGCAGATCAGCGAATCGCCGAAATGCCGGTGATTTCGCGCCCTTCGATCAGGGCCATGATCTGGTTCGTCCCATCCGGGATCGGCAGCATGCGGATATCGCGGTAGAGTTCCTCGAGCCCGAGCTCGACGCTGATCCCCATGGCACCGTGCACTTCCATGCACAACGACACGGCCCGAGTGCAAGCGCCGATGGCGTAGCGCTTCGCCATGGCCGACAGATGCACCTTTTCGGGCTCGTCATTGTCGATCGCCTGCATGGCCTTGTAACAAAGCAGGCGGCTCGTCATGACCGCGGCGGCGGAATCCGCCAGCAGTTCCTGGACGAGTTGGAAGCTGCCGATCTTGCGGCCGAACATTTCGCGCATGCCCGCATATTCGGTTGCCGCGTCCAGCGCGCGTTGCGCCATCCCGACCGCCGTCAGCCCGAGCGCCGGCCGCTGCAGCATCCAGGTATCCTGGAGAACCCGCGATGCGGTACCTTCCGCGCCAATGACGTTGCGCGCCGGAACCCGGCAATTTTCGAAGATGGCCTCGCCGAGGGCGCCCTGCTTCAGGCCGAGCGTCGGAGTCTTGTTGGTGAAGAAGGGCGACTCGCGCTGGTCGACGACGATCCAGAGCAGCCGGTTA
>JAJFMR010000458.1 GCA_020696915.1 Rhizobiaceae bacterium
CCCCGCCCCCTCCGGGGCGGCGGCCCGTTTGCGATGCAAGTCTCAACGCAGGCGACTTTCATCCGCGCGGCTCCTGCAGGGAGCGATCGAAGCCTGGGCAATTCCCTGTGCCGGCTCGACCGACACGCGGCAATGCGGGGTAGCCGAATGCGCCGAGGATGGTTTTTTGCGACCGTCTGTCGGGCTGGAGTTTCCACCAGCGTCCTTTGAAAGCGGGCATGTTTCCCACCCACTGCGCATCTGTCGACGCCGTGCCGCCGGCGTCTGTCTGAAACCGGGAGAACCAGAATGATGAAACTGTATGGACTGGGTCCGACGCGTTCGCTTCGCGCGCTCTGGGCTCTTCGGGAGCTCGATGCGGAATTCGAGTTCGTGCCGGTCAACCTCATGGCTGGCGAAAACCGTCACCCCGACTTCCTGCGGCTCAATCCTGCCGGAAAACTTCCGGTGCTGGTCGATGGTGATCTGGTGCTCACAGAATCCGCCGCGATCGTCATGTATCTGGCGGAGAAGCTTGGTGGCAAAGGGCTCATGCCCAGGGACCTGACCGAACGGGCGCAGGCCTATCGCTGGTCCATGTTCGCGGTCACCGAACTCGAGCAGCCGCTGTGGCGGATAGCCAGGCATACCTTCCTGTATTCCGAAGAGGAGCGTCTGCCGGATGACATTGCTCTCGCAAGAAAGGACTTCACGGCGATGGCATCGATACTCGACCGTCACATGGCTGGGCGTGAGTTCATCGTCGGCGACGACATGACGATCGCCGATTGCGTCACCGCCTACGTTCTGGACTGGGGCGACGAAGAAGGGCTGCTTGACGGCTGTCCAAATCTCGAAACATACATCGAGCGAATGTACGCGCGTCCGAAGGCGCCGCAGCGGATCGCCGAAGCCATGGCAAGTCTCCAGGCCGACGCCTGACTGAGATGTCCGAAGTGCGCCCGGCGGAGCGATGGCGCCGCCCTCGAACGGATAGGCCAGGACCCGCTCCTTGAATGTCGATGGGCTTCGCTTCGGCGTCTTGGCGCCGAAGTCGACGTCCATCGCCGGCCCGAAGACATGGAAATGGTCGGGCAGCCGTGCCGCCGGGTCGGCGGCGAGGTCGACCCCGCCATTGCGCATGAAGTTCCTCGTGACCTCATGCAGGGCAATGATGTCCGCTCCTTCGATGTCTTTCGCGATCGGGCAAGGTCGAACCGCGCGCCGCGGCCGGTAACGAGCTCCAGGTTCTTCTCCTCTCCACGGCGCATCGCGGGGGGCCGCCCCTCGCCGAGCCGTGCTGTTTGCGATAGAGCAGGCCAGACCACGCAATAGCAGCAGTTTCCGAACCTCCCGATGAAATTTCTCGACCAGGCAAAAATCTACATCAGGTCCGGCGACGGCGGCTCCGGGGCGGTGTCCTTCCGGCGCGAGAAGTTCATCGAGTTCGGCGGGCCGGACGGCGGCGACGGCGGCCGCGGCGGCGATGTGTGGGTGGAGGCCGTCGACGGGCTGAACACGCTGATCGACTACAGGTACCAGCAGCATTTCAGGGCCAAGACCGGCGTCCACGGCATGGGCCGCAACCGCACCGGCGCCAAGGGGGCCGACGTGACGCTGAAAGTGCCGGCCGGCACCCAGGTCTATGAAGAAGACAACGAGACGCTGATCGTCGACCTTGCCTCGGTCGGACAGAGGTTCAGGCTGGCGGCGGGCGGCAATGGCGGCTTCGGCAACCAGCACTTCAAGACCTCCACCAACCAGGCTCCAAGGCACGCCAACCCCGGCCTGCCGGGCCAGGAGAAGACCATCTGGCTGCGCCTCAAGCTGATCGCCGATGCCGGACTGGTCGGCCTGCCAAATGCCGGCAAATCCACCTTCCTGGCGACAGTGACCCGGGCGCGTCCGAAGATCGCCGGGTATCCGTTCACCACGCTCTATCCGGGGCTCGGCGTGGCGCGGATCGACGGTCGCGAATTCGTGCTGGCCGACATTCCGGGGCTGATCGAAGGCGCTCACCTGGGCTCGGGGATCGGCGATCGCTTCCTCGGCCATGTCGAACGAACCGGAGTCCTGCTGCATCTCGTCTCGGCACTGGAGGACAGTCCCGGCAAGGCCTACAGGACCGTACGAAGCGAGCTCGAAGCGTATGGGAACGGCCTTGCCGAAAAGCCGGAAGTGATTGCGCTGAGCCAGGTCGACACGGTCGACGCCGACGTTCGAAAAAAGAAGGCCGCCTCGCTGAAGCGCGCCGCCGGCCGGCCGCCGCTGTTTGTGTCGGCAGCCACCGGCGTGGGCGTCGTAGCGGTGCTGCGCGCGCTGGCCTCGGGGATCGACGCGCGCGAGGCACAATCCGGGCCCGATGGTGAGCCGCGCTGAGACCTGCCGCCTGAAGCGCGAATGGCTGGCGTCGCTCGCCGACGACCTGGCCTCGCTCGCCGCGGGCGGCGCCGACATCCTCGTCGTTTCCTCCGGAGCCATCGCGCTCGGGCGAACCATCCTGAAACTCGGCGCGCGCGCGCTGAAGCTCGAGGAAAGCCAGGCGGCGGCCGCCGTCGGCCAGATCGCACTGGCCGGCGCCTGGTCGGAAGAGCTCGGCAGGACCGGCCTCACGTCGGGACAGATCCTGCTGACGCTCGGCGATACCGAGGAGCGGCGGCGCTATCTCAACGCCCGGGCCACCATCTCGACGCTGCTCAGGATGAAGGCGGTGCCGGTGATCAACGAGAACGACACGGTGGCGACCACCGAAATCCGCTACGGCGACAATGACCGGCTGGCGGCCCGCGTCGCGACGATGATGGGCGCCGACCTCCTGGTGCTGCTTTCCGACATAGACGGGCTCTACACCGCGCCGCCGGCGCGCGTGCCCGATGCGCGGTTCATCCCGGTCGTCGAACGCATCACGCCCGAGATCGAGGCCATGGCAGGGGCGGCGGCCTCGGAGCTGTCGCGCGGCGGCATGCGCACCAAGCTCGATGCCGGCAAGATCGCCAATGCCGCCGGCGCTGCGATGATCGTCACGTCCGGCGCCCGGAACAATCCGCTGGCGGCGATCGAGCGCGGCGAGCGCTTCACCCTGTTCCTGCCGAGCAGCAGCCCGGTCCGCGGCTACAAGAGCTGGATCGCGGGAAATCTGGAACCGGCCGGGCGGCTCACCGTGGACGCCGGCGCGGTGGGGGCGCTGCTTTCCGGAAAATCGCTGCTGGCAGCCGGCGTCCGGCTGGTCAGCGGCGATTTCTCACGCGGCGACACGGTGGCCATACTGGCGCCCGACGGGGCCGAGGTGGCGCGCGGACTGGTTGCGTACGACGCGCCCGATGCCGTAAGGATCGCCGGGCTGCGGACCGCCGAGATCGAGACGGTGCTCGGCCACGAGGCGCGTTCGGCGATGGTGCACCGCGACGACCTGGTGGTGACGAGGGCGCGCAGCGATGAACGAGGCGGAAGGATGAGCCATGCTGACGGCGCATGAACGATCCCGCGAAGACACCGCCGCGCTGATGGAAGGCATCGGCCGGCGCGCCCGCGACGCGGCCCGCCCGCTGGCCATCGCAGGCAGCGACCGGAAACGGGCGGCGCTGACCGCCATGGCCGAAGCGATATTGCGCCGCGAGCGCACGATACTGGAGGCCAACGAAGACGATGTCGCCAACGGCAGCGAGGCCGGGCTGAGCGGCGCCTTCATCGACCGGCTGACGTTGACGCAGGCCCGCATCCGCGACATGGCCGACGGTGTGCGCGCCATCGCCGCCCTGCCGGATCCGGTCGGCGAGGTGATCGCCGCGTGGGAAAGGCCGAACGGGCTGAAGATCGAGCGCGTGCGCACGCCGCTCGGCGTCGTCGGCGTCATCTACGAGAGCCGCCCCAACGTCACAGCCGACGCCGGGGCGCTCTGCCTGAAGGCCGGCAACCCGGTGATCCTGCGCGGCGGCTCGGATTCGCTGAACTCCTCGTCCGCCATCCATGTGTGCCTCGTCGAAGGGCTCGTCGAAGCGGGACTTCCGGAACATGCGATCCAGCTGGTGCCGACTGCCGATCGCGCAGCCGTCGGCGAGATGCTGAAGGGCCTGTCGGGCAACCTCGACGTGCTGGTGCCGCGCGGCGGCAAGAGCCTCGTGGCACGCGTGCAGCAGGACGCACGCGTGCCGGTGTTCGCGCATCTGGAAGGCATCTGCCATCTCTACGTCGACCGCTCCGCCGACCTCGACATGGCGGCGCGGCTTGCCGTCAATGCCAAGATGCGGCGAACCGGCGTCTGCGGCGCCGCCGAGACGCTGCTGGTCGACCGGGCGGCCGTGGCGACGCATCTCGTGCCGATCCTTTCCGCGCTCGACGCGGCAGGCTGCGAAATACGCGCCAGCGCAGAGGTGATGGCCGCCTGGCCGCGCGCCTCGGCGGCGACCGAAGCCGACTGGAGGACCGAGTATCTCGACGCCATCATTTCGGTGCGGCTCGTCGAAGGGGTCGGCGAGGCGATCGACCACATCGAGAAATTCTCCTCGCACCACACCGAAGCCATCGTCGCCGAGGATCCGGCTGTCGTGGAGCGTTTCTTCCGGGAAATCGATTCCGCCATTCTCCTGCACAATGCCTCGACCCAGTTCGCCGACGGCGGCGAGTTCGGCATGGGTGCCGAAATCGGCATCGCCACCGGCAGGATGCATGCGCGCGGGCCGGTCGGCGTCGAGCAGCTCACCTCGTTCAAGTACCGGGTGCGCGGCAGCGGGCAGGTGCGGCCGTGAGGCCCCTTCTGCCGGCCGCCTGAAACGCATTTTCCGGATGGGAGCCGGCTCGCAGGCGCCGAAGGCGACAGGACGGGCGCCCGCCGGCGGGCGTGCCGTGCATGGGCATGCCGTGCATGGGCATGCCGGAGCCATGCCGGAGCCGCATGCCGAGGTCGACGCCCGGTACCTGCGGATGCCACATGTCGAGAAAGGCATGCAGGTCGGCCTGTTCGGAGGGTCGTTCAACCCGCCGCATGCCGGTCATGCGCTGGTGGCGGAGATCGCGCTGCGCCGGCTGCGGCTCGACCAGCTGTGGTGGATCGTGACTCCCGGCAATCCGCTCAAGACGACGAGCCGGCTGCCGCCGCTCGCCGAGCGGCTGCGGCTTTCCGAGGCCTGCGTCACGGACCCGCGCATCAAGGTCACCGCCTTCGAGGCGGCCCACAGGGTGCGCTACACGGCCGACACGCTGCAGCGGGTCCGGGCGAGAAACCGGGGCGTCGATTTCGTGTGGATCATGGGGTCCTGACCTTTCCGATCGCCGTGATCGACCGGCCGGGGGCGACGCTGTCCTATCTGTCCTCGGTGGTGGCCAAGACCTTCGACTATGCGCGCGTCGACGAAGCCAACGCGCCGCGTCTGGCCCGCATGAAGGCGCCGGCCTGGAGCTTCATCCACGGGCCGCGCTCGTCGCTGTCGTCGACGGCGATCCGGAGCGGAGACGGATAGGCTGGCCCTCCGCCGCTTGAGCCAGCGGCGCATTTCCAGCGATCCAGCTTGCGGGGGCTTGCCCGATGTCGCTTTTGCCGCTTCCAGAGGACCGGCAGCGCGGGCAATCTGCCCTGATGACGGACGCGCAGCCCACGACGGACGACGCCGCGACCGACGGCCGCGCCGCGCCGCCGGCGGCTTCGATGCCGGCCGCCCTTGCCACGCCGGCTGTTGCCATCGCGTCGATCGTCTCGTCGATGTCGCTGGCGGCGGTCGGCAACGGGCTGATGTTCGCCTACATCCCGGTCAAGCTCGGCGCCGAGGGTTATCCGCCGACCTGGGCAGGCGGCATCCTCACCGGCCTTTCGGCGGGCGGCATCGCCGGCTGCCTGCTGACCGGGGCACTCCTGCGTCGGGTAGGTCATGCCCGCGCCCATATGATCCTGTCGGCGTTGATCGTGCTTTCCAACGCTGCGGTCGGCGCCGGGATGTACCCGGTGCTGTGGATCGCTGCGCGGGCGCTCTACGGCTTCGCGATCTGCGCCATGTTCATCGTCGCCCAGAGCTGGCTCAACGATGCCGTTGCGAATTCGGTGCGCGGGCGCGTCATGGCCGTGTTCTATGTGGGTTACATCGCCGGTCTCGGCGTCGGCTCCTTCCTGCTCGGCCTGCTCGACATCTCGCGAGCCGAAGCACCGCTGGTCGGCATCGCCTTCACGGCCCTGTCGATCCTGCCGGTCGGCATGAGCCGGCTTGCCCAGCCGCCGCCTCCCGAGGGCGCCTCCATCGCCTTCCGCCGCGCCTGGCAGATCTCTCCGGTCGGCATCGCCGGCATGCTGGCGGTCGGCGGCCTGTCGATGATGATCGCCGGCTTCGCGCCGATCCACGCCACGGCAAAGGGCTACAGCCAGCAGGAAGTGGCCATGCTGCTCTTTGCGATGCCCATCGGCACGCTCATCTTCCAGATCCCGTTCGGCTGGATTTCCGACCGCACCGACCGACGCTACGTGCTGATTGCGGCTTCGCTCCTGGTGGCGCTTGCCGGGTTGGCCGCAAGCCGCTTCGACGGCGCCGCTCTGGCCACCATCATCGTCATCTATGTCGTGTGGAGCGGCGCCTCCGAATCGATCTA
>JAJFMR010000073.1 GCA_020696915.1 Rhizobiaceae bacterium
ATAGCCGCCGCAACAGTCCACTTCATGTCTCTCTCCCGCTTGAAAGGTTCACCTGACCGACCAGAGAACCGAAAACGATCGGATTTTCCAGTCCGATCGGCGTTTTTCTGCCCGGTAAGAGCGAATTCCCCGGGAGAGAAGGGCAAGCACCGCGCCTCACGGGGCGACGAACCAGCATGGGAGCAGGTTCGCCGCCTTTGCTCCGGCTCAGGCCGTGACGGCCTGCACCTGCGGGAGAAAAGACAACAACCCGGAGACAGGCGAGACGTTTCCGCCCCGCCTGCCCCGCTGCCTGAGACCTAATAGAGCCCGCCGCCGCCGGTCTGGATGGCGCGGTTGGCCTGCGGCGAAATCGATTCTCCCAATTCGCCGCCATCCATGCCGATCACCCAGTAGCTGTCGGCAGGGCCTGTTCCCGGTTTGAACGCCTCCATGATCGTGCCCGGCTCGCCTTCGCCGGCGCGCATTCCGGTCTTGCGGTTGATGGCGATCATGGTCATCCCTTCCGGGACCTGGAAATCGACGGGCGGCACGTCCTTCAGAGCCTCGGTCATGAATTCCTTGAAGATCGGCGCAGCCAGGCCACCGCCGGTGGTGCCCTTGCCCAGCGATCGCGGCTGGTCGAACCCGACATAGAGGCCGACGACGAGATTGGGCGTAAAGCCGATGAACCAGGCGTCCTTCTCATCGTTGGTGGTGCCGGTCTTGCCGGCGACAGGCCGGTTGAGCTCCTGCAGCGTCGTCGCGGTGCCGCGCTTGACCACGCCCTCCATCATCGAAGTGATCTGGTAGGCAGTCATCGGATCGAGCACCTGGTCGGCATTGTCGATGAGTTCCGGCTCGGGCTGGTCGAGCCATTCGTTGGCGACGCAGCCTTCGCAGCCGCGCTCGTCATGCTTGAACACCGTCTTGCCGTAGCGGTCCTGAATCCTGTCGATCAGCGACGGTTTTATCTGGCGTCCGCCATTGGCCATCACCGAATAGGCCGAGACCATGCGCATGACGGTGGTTTCCCCGGAGCCGAGCGCCATCGGCAGATAGCGCGCCAGCTTGTCGTAGACGCCGAAGCGCTCGGCGTATTCCGCGACCAGATCCATGCCCATGTCGTTGGCCAGGCGCACGGTCATCAGGTTGCGCGACCGCTCGACGCCGGTGCGAAGCGTAGAAGGTCCGGCAGGCTTGCCGTCGTAGTTCTTTGGAGACCATACGGTGTTCCCCGACCTGATGGTGATCGGCGCGTCCATGATGACCGAGGCAGGCGTGTAGCCGTTGTCCAGCGCCGCTGCATAAACCACCGGCTTGAAGGAGGAGCCCGGCTGGCGGAGCGCCTGCGTGGCCCGATTGAACTCCGATTGCGAATAGGAGAAGCCGCCGACAATGGCGAGCACGCGGCCGGTATGCGGGTCCATGGCGACCAGGCCGCCCGAGACTTCCGGCGGCTGGCGCAGCAGGTAACCGCCGCCTTCCTTCTTTTCGACGAAGACGACGTCACCGGGCTTCAGCACTTCGGCCGGCGAAGCGGCCTTGACGCGCTTGCCATCGACGACGTGCCGCATGGCGAAGCTCATGTCTTCCCTGGACACGCTCCCCGTCTCGCGGTCCGCTGCCAGTTCGCCCGAAACCTCGCGCTTTGGCTGCAGGCCGATGCTGAGACCCTCGTCCCCCGCATCGAGGACGACGGCGGGACGCCACTCCGGAACATCGGCCAGACCCTTGACCTCGCCGAGCGGCACGCCCCAGTCGCCGCCGATCTCGATCGACGTCACCGGTCCGCGATAGCCGCGCAGCGTGTCGTATTTCAGCAGACCGTTCTGCATCGCCTTGCGAGCGATGAGCTGCAGCTCCGGATCGAGCGAGGTGCGCACCGAGAGTCCGCCCTCGTAGAGGGCATCCTCGCCGTAGCGGGCAATGATCTCGCGCCGGACCTCTTCGGTGAAGTACTCGCCGGCGAACAGATACGAGCCGTTGCGGCGCGGCGTCACGCCGAGCGGTTCACCCTTGGCCTTGACGCCCTCTTCGCTGGACACGTAGCCGTTCTCGACCATCAGGTCGATGATGAGGTTGCGCCGCTCGATCGCCCGGTCGGTGTGCCGGAACGGGTGATAGTTCGAAGGTCCCTTGGGCAGCGCGGCGAGATAGGCGGCCTCGGCGACGGTCAACTCGTTCACGGATTTGTCGTAATAGGTGAGCGCCGCGCCGGCGACGCCATAGGCGCCAAGGCCGAAGAAAATCTCGTTCACGTAGAGCTCGAAAATCCTATCCTTCGAGTAGGCCTGCTCAATTCGGAACGCGAGAATCATCTCCTTGATCTTGCGCTCTACCGTCTGGTCGGACGAAAGAAGGAAGTTCTTGGCGACCTGCTGGGTGATGGTCGAGGCCCCGACCGGGCGGCGGCCGGAGCCCAGGTTCTGGAAGTTCGTCATGATCGCGCGGGCGAGGCCGGTCACGTCGATGCCGGGGTGGCTGTAGAAATTCTTGTCCTCGGCCGACAGGAATGCCGCCTTTACGCGGTCCGGAACCGCCTGGATCGGCAAATAGAGACGGCGCTCGCGCGCAAACTCGCCCATCAAGGCGCCGTCCGACGCGTGCACGCGCGTCGTCACCGGCGGCTCGTATCTGGCGAGCACCTCGTAATCGGGCAGGTCGCTGGTCAGATTCCCGATGTAGACGGCAACCGCCGCCGCGACGAGCAGCGCCAGCATTGTGCCGATGCCGAAAAAATAGCCGATAAGACGTATCATTCCCGCTCCAATGCACCTTCGGGAGATTCTTGTGCAATGCCCAACGCAAGCCACAAGTCGCCGGAACCGTCCCGATACGCACTCGGCAAGCCTTGATCCCCCGATGTGGGGAAAATACGGCAGAGTTCCGCTCTGCCACGCCGCCGAATGAATTTTGCTCGAGTGTTGTGAGCGCGCAACGCGGAAACTCCCGGTCGCCCGATACTGCCGGAGGTTCAGCCGCCGGCGCCGCTCCTCCCCGAGGCGAAAGTATCGATCGCCTCGGCGATGCTGGCCGCCGCCTTGCCGCGCCACTGGGCACTCTGCAGCTGCGCCTCGTCCCTGGCGTTCGAGAGATAGCCCAGTTCGACCAGCACCGAGGGAACGTCCGGCGCCTTCAGCACCCTGAAGCCGGCAAAACGGTGCGGGTTGTTGATGAGGCCGACCCGGTGGGAAAGCTCCTCGACCAGGGAGCGGGCGAAACGGATGGAATAGCCATGCGTTTCCCTGCGGATCAGGTCGATCAAAATATCGGCTACCTCGCGGTTCTCCTCCTCGATTTCCATTCCGGCCAGCTGGTCGGAAAGGTTCTCGCGGTCGGCCAGCGCCTGCGCCTCGGCGTCGGAGGCCTTGTCGGCGATCGTATAGACCGTGGCGCCGCGGATGCCCTTCAGGTTTATCGTGTCGGCATGGACCGAAATGAACAGGTCGGCGCCGTGCTGCCTGGCAATTCGCACACGTTCGTCGAGGCGCAGGAACTCGTCGGCTTCGCGCGTCATGAAGACCTCGTAGCGGCCGCCGGCGCGAAGCCTCTCACGCAGTTCGGTCGCAAACGTCAGGGTGATGTCCTTCTCGACGGTTCCGTTCCGCCCCTCGGCGCCGCCGTCGATGCCGCCATGTCCGGGATCGATGACGATTGTGAAGCGGCCGTCGGATTGCCCGGCCGCCTGCCCTACATGGTCGCTCCCGGCGGTCGCCGACGTCGAGCCGGTGGTCTCGGCCTGCAGCGCGAGTGCCGCTTCGAAGTCGCTTTCGGAACTGGCCGAAAGATCGACGGCCAGCCGGTATCCCGGCGTCGTCTCGTTTTTGACCACCTGGAAGTTGTCGACCCTGAATGGACCCCTGCCGGTCAGGATCAGCCGCGTATCGTCGGCCTTGAGCTGACCGTAGCGGACGCCCTTGATCAACCCGCTTGCTTTCAGGTCCCTGGGCTCGATGGCCAGCCTGGTCTCCGGGAGATCAATGACCAGGCGATGCGGGCCGCGCAACAGGAGAAATTTGGGATCGGGTTCGCCGTTGAAGGATATGACGACGCGAACATGGGTGCGGTCGCCGGCCATCTTGAAGTCGCGCCCCTCGAGCGGCGTGGCGAAGGCGCCCGCCAGCATGCCGAACAGCAGCGCCAGGACCAGGGATGCCAGCCTCATTCCGCGGCGGATTTGAAATGGGCCCGTCCAACGACTCATCTCGCCTTCTGCCTCCCTGCTGATGACCCCCGTCGTGCACCCCGGTACAATGGTCTAGACCAGCTCGCGACGTATTAACGACTGGTATCCAGAGAAGGTTAATCAAGCCTTTGCGCATTCCGCATTTGCGCTCCGGACCACGAATTCCCCACAACTGAAATGGGGTTGCCTTAGACCGCGTCAAATCATAAAAGCGGATTGCATCACCTGAATGCCGGGAACCGTCCCGCCGCCCTCAACGAGGTTCTGGCGACGACGAGGCGGCCTCCAGTCGCAATTTGCGACAGCGGCACGGGTGATTGCGGCGATTTTCGGCAAGCTGTCTCCATTGGCGGGGTCCCTTGCCGCGAGGAATACGGCCGGACTTTTCAATCGCGTCCGCGCCGGCTCATCGTTGAGCACCCAAGCTGGTCCGGCTCGCCGGGCTTTGTTCAAATGGTTCCGCGAGTTACGCGATGGCACTAGCGCAATCATGGTAAGGTCCGCGAGAAACCGCGCCGGCAAGGCTGCGGGCGGCACCGCCATGGCGTTGCGCCAAGCGTCGGCGGACGCAATATCATCCGGCTTTCCACCAGGCGCGCTGCGTTGGGGTGTTTTCCCCCTGTTGCGGCTGGCGACTGCCGGGGGGAAACGAAATAATGCCCAACAAAATGCTTGTAGACGCCTCCCACCCGGAGGAAACGCGGGTTGTCGTAGTTCGCGGTAACCGCATCGAAGAGTTCGATTTCGAATCACAGGACAAGAAGCAGCTCAAGGGAAACATCTATCTGGCGCGGGTGACACGCGTCGAACCCTCCCTCCAGGCTGCTTTCGTCGAATATGGCGGGAACCGTCACGGTTTTCTGGCCTTCAGCGAAATCCATCCCGACTATTACCAGATTCCCGTGGCGGACCGTCAGGCGCTGTTGCGCGCGGAGGCGGAGGAGGCCGCCTACGACGACGACGAAGAGCGAAACGGCGAGGACCGCCAGGACCGCGGCCGCGGCAATCGCCGCCGGCGGCGAGGCGGAAGGAGTCGCGACCAGGGCGACGACGCGCCGCAAGGAAGCCTGGAAGCGCGTGACGAGGCGCAGCCCTCCCTTTCCGGCGACGAAAGCGCGGCCGAAGACGGTGAAGCATCTGATTCTTCCCGGTCGCCAGGCGAGGCATTATCCGCCGGACCGGCGGAGCCGCGGCCTGAAGAAGCGCCTGAGGCCGAAACGTCAGAGGATGAGGCGGCGGGGCCGCCTGCCGCCAGCGAGGACGACGATCCGGGCCGCACCACCTCGATGGCCGCTTCCGTCGAGGCCGCCGTCGTATCCGAGCCGCTTGCTGGCCAATCCGAGGTTGAGGACGGACGCGGCCAGGTCGAAGAGGTTCCGGCTGCCGGCCGGGATGACCAGGAAGTCGAGTCGGTCGGCGCGGAGGACGCGCTCGAGGAAGTCCGCAATCGCCGCAAGCCGGTTCGGCGCCACTACAAGATCCAGGAAGTCGTCAAGCGCCGCCAGATCCTGCTCGTACAGGTCGTCAAGGAGGAGCGCGGCAACAAGGGAGCCGCGCTCACGACTTACCTCTCTTTGGCGGGCCGCTACTCCGTGCTCATGCCCAACACCGCTCGCGGCGGCGGCATTTCGCGCAAGATAACCAACGCGCAGGACCGCAAGCGGCTGAAGGAAGTGGTGCAGGACCTCGACGTTCCGCAGGGGATGGGCGTGATCCTGCGGACGGCCGGCGAAAGCCGGACCAAGGCCGAGATCAAGCGCGACTACGAGTATCTGATGCGCCTGTGGGAGAACGTCAGGAACCTGACCCTGCAGTCGATCGCTCCGGCGCTCGTCTATGAGGAAGGCTCGCTGATCAAGCGCTCGGTGCGCGACCTCTACAACAAGGATATCGACGAGATCCTCGTGTCGGGAGAGGAAGGCTACCGCGAGGCCAAGGACTTCATGCGCATGCTGATGCCCAGCCATGCCAAGGTGGTCCAGCCTTATCGCGAGACCACGCCGATCTTCGTGCGCTCGGGCATCGAGGCGCAACTCGACAGGATGCTGCAGCCGCAGGTGACGCTGAAATCCGGCGGCTACATAATCATCAACCAGACGGAGGCGCTGGTCGCGATCGACGTCAATTCGGGCCGCTCGACCAAGGAGCACTCGATCGAAGAGACGGCGCTGCACACGAATCTCGAAGCGGCCGAGGAGGTCGCCCGGCAGTTGCGGCTCCGCGACCTTGCGGGACTGATCGTCATCGACTTCATCGACATGGAGGAGAACCGCAACAACCGCGCCGTCGAGAAGCGGCTGAAGGATCATCTGAAGAACGATCGCGCGCGCATCCAGCTCGGCCGCATATCGCATTTCGGACTGATGGAGATGTCGCGACAGCGGATCCGCGCCAGCGTCCTGGAGTCGACGATGAAACCCTGCCCGCATTGCGGCGGCACGGGTCACGTGCGCTCCGAATCCTCGGTCGCCCTGCTGGTGGTGCGGGCGATCGAGGAATTCCTGCTGAAGGACGCCCGCAGCAACATCACCGTCAGGACGCCGGCCTCGACGGCCCTCTATGTGCTCAACCACAAGCGGAGCATGCTCACCGAGCTCGAAGTGCGCTTCGGGCTCTCCATCACCGTCGAAGCGGACGATGCGGTCGGCTCGCAGCACTATCAGATCGTGCGCGGCGCCGTCGTGGAGAGACCGCTCGTGGCAGCCGAGCCGGCTGCCGGTCCGGCCTATGCTCCCGACGAGCCCGAAGACGAGTTCACGGACGACGAGGAAGAGGTTGCGGCGCCGTCCGAAGGGCAGCCGGCCGAGCAACATGCCGTCAATGTCGGTGAAGACGGCAATCGGGATCGCAAACGGCGGCGGCGGCGGCGGCGGCGCGGCGGCAGGGACCGCGAGGTCGAGGCCCCGCATGATGGCGCCGTGACTGACGAGGCGGCGGAGCCGCAGGTAGCGGAAGGTAGCGCCGACGAGGCCGAAGAGGAACTCCCGGAAGCCACCGCGGGGCCGGAAGTGGGCGACGACGACGGCCAGGCCCGGAAGCGGCGCCGCGGCAAGCGTGGCGGCAAGCGCAACCGCAGGGACGACGACCCGGCGTCTGAGGACGCCGCCGACGGCGCGCTCGATCCTGAGGTTGCCGGGGCCGCAGCGCTGGCCCCGCCGGTCGCCGGGATCGGTCCCGAAGAGGTACTCGCCGAAGCCACTCCTGTCGAGGCGGCGCCTAAAGGGCCGATGGAAGCCGAGCCAACGCCTTCCGGCGAACCGAGGAAGGCTCCGCGCCGACCCCGCGCCAGGAAAGCCGCGACCCCCGGGGAGCCGGCCGCAGCGGTACCCGGCTCGGAGAAGGCTGACAAGGAACGAGCCATCTCCGACGCAGAGCCCGTCGATGCGCGGTCCGCCGATGCACAGCCCGCCAATACAGAGCCAGTCCCGGCAAGGCCGGCGGATCGGGCGAGCGAGCCACGGCCCCTGGAACCCGCGGAGGCCGACCCTGACGATGCGGAGGTCGAGCCCGCCATTGCCTCGGCAGCTGCGGATGAGCCGGCCGAGGAGGAACGTCCCAGGAAAGCCGGGTGGTGGAAACGCCGGAGCTTTTTCTGACGGTTTTCAGGGTGTTGATGACTGTTCATGGAGCACGCTGCGAAGATGCAGCCTGCTTCTATGGACGGCCCAGCCAGCTGCCGATGCGCTCCAGCGCGGTTTGCATGTCCGCAAAGCTGCCCGCGTAGGAGAAGCGCATGAACCGATGGCCGGCATGCGGGTCGAAGTCGCGGCCCGGCGTCGCCGCAACGCTTGTCTCGGCGAGCAGCCGCCGGGCAAACTTCATGCTGTCGTTGGTCAGCCGCGAAACATCGCAGAAGGCATAGAAAGCGCCGTCCATGGGTGCGGCGAGCGCGAAGCCGAGTTCGGGAAGGCGCTGCATCAGCAGCCGGCGGTTCGCCGCATAGCGTGCCTTGACCGCTTCGAGCTCCCCGGTCGCGGCGAAGGCTTCGATTGCGGCGAGCTGCGATAGCTCGGGCGGCGAGATGTAAAGGCTCTGCGCGATTCGCTCGACCTGCCTGACCAGTCTTTCAGGCAGCACCATCCAGCCGATGCGCCACCCCGTCATGCAATAATACTTCGAGAACGAGTTGATCACGGTAACGTCCGCGTCGAAGGCAAGTGCCGAGACGTCGGGCGCCGCATAGGCCAGCCGATGATAGATCTCGTCCGAGATCACGGCGATGCCGAGTTCGCCGGCCGTTCCGACCAGATCGGCCAGCTCGCCGGCGCCGATCACCGCTCCGGTCGGATTGGCGGGACTCGCGAACAGCACGCCGCGCAGCGGAGTCTCGGCGTGCGCCGCGCGCAGGTGCCGGGCGTCGAGATGGGCGGCACCTTCGAGCTCGATCTCGACCACACGGATGCCGAGCGCCGCCATGATGTTGCGGTAGGCAGGATAACCGGGTGCAGCGATTGCCACGCGGTCTCCGGCATCGAACATCGCCAGGAATGCGAGGTTGAAGGCCGCCGACGAACCAGTGGTGACGGCGATCCGCGTCGGCGGGACGTCAAGGCTGTAATGCTCGCGATAGTGCTCTGAAATCGCCTCCCGCAGGGCGGCAGCCCCCAGTGCGTCGGTATAGCCGATACGGCCGTCGGCAAGCGCCCGGGCGGCTGCCTCTCGTACCCGCGTCGGCGCGGGGTCGGAGGGCTGTCCGACCGCCATCGAAATGACCGGCCGGCCAATTGCTTTCAGCCGATTGGCTTCGGCGAGAATATCCATTGCGTGAAACGGCTCGACATCGCCGCGTCTGGAGATCGATACGCTCATGTCCTGAGTTCGGCCCGGCGCGCCGTCGGGCGGCGCGCCGCACAAATGCCCGATTGATGTGGGGATCACAAGTTCATGAAGTCCGTGCGGTCGTCTTTCATTCGTCTGTCCCCTCGTTTAGCTGTGATTTCCGTAATGCATCCCTTTGCAGCCCCACGTACACGCATCCTGACGAGCCTGCTGCTCGCGGCGCTGACGACAATCGCCGCCAACGCCACGGCGCTGGCGCAGCAGGGCCGCGTGCCGGTTGTCCGCGATGCCGAGATTGAAGCTCTCGTTCGCGATTATGCACGTCCGATCTTCAAGGCGGCAGGCCTTTCCCGATCAGGCATCGACATCATTCTGGTGAATGACCCGCGCTTCAATGCCTTCGTGGCCGGACGACGCATGTTCATCAACACCGGCTCGCTTCTTGCCGCCGAGACGCCGAACGAGATCATCGGCGTGATCGCCCACGAGGCCGGGCATATCGCAGGCGGTCATCAGGAGCGACTTCGCCAGCAACTCGCGCGTGCCCAGACGATGGCGATAATCGGCACGGTGCTCGGCATGGGAGCTGCGGCTGCCGGTGCTGCAACCGACAACAGCGGCCTCGGCAAGGCAGGCGCCGGCATTGCCGCCGGCACCAGCGAGTTCGCCCGGCGCGGCCTTCTCGACTACCAGCGCTCCGAGGAAGCGACGGCCGACCGTTCGGCAGTGACCTATCTCGAGGCGACCGGACAGTCCGCCAAGGGCATGCTGAAGACCTTCCAGCGATTTCAGAGTGCGCTGTCGCTCGCCGGCACCCGGGTCGATCCCTATCAGCTCAGCCACCCGATGCCCCGCGATCGAATAGCCAATCTCGAAGCGCTTGCCAGAAAGAGCGTGAACTTCGATCGGGCCGATCCGGAAAACCTGCAGATGCGTCACGATCTGATGCGCGCCAAGATCGCCGTCTACACGCAGGGTCAGGCGGCGGCATCCCGTCTGTTTCGCACGGAGCAGCCTGGGCTTGCGGGAAGATATGGCGACGCCCAGGCGACGTTCCTTTACGGCAATCCCGCATCGGCACTCAAGAAGGCTGACGCGCTGCTGAAGGCGCAGCCGAAGAATCCGTATTTTCACGAACTGCGCGGCGACATCCTGCTGCGTGCGAACAGGCCCGCCCAGGCCGCCGAGGCCTATTCCCGCGCCGTGGCGCTCGACCCGGCGAAGTCGGGCATCCTGCAGGTCTCCTATGGGCAGGCGCTGATCGCCACCGGCAAGCCGGAAGCGTTGAAGAAAGCGGTCTCCGCGATAGGCAGAGGGCTGGAGCGCGACAAGGAATACGTCAACGGCTACAC
>JAJFMR010000074.1 GCA_020696915.1 Rhizobiaceae bacterium
CGAGCCGCGCATTGGCGGCCAAAACGGACGGTGCAGCGAAAGGGCTGGTCCTTGACCTGACGGGTCCCGCCGGCCAGCACACCACCGCCATCGTCCTGGAGACGGGAGCAAGCCGATGACCCGCGCCCGTCCGCTCGCCTACGTTCTCGGTACGGCCCAGGTGCCGATGCGTACCCGCCTGCCCGACTATACCTATGCGGATCTTCTTGGCCGCGTCGCCTACCAGGCGATCGCCGACGCCGAGGTGGACGCGGCGGACGTCGATGGGCTCATTCTCGCGATGTCGCCGACGACGCCGCTCGGCACCGACGAGCCGCAGTACTGGGGCATAGCCGGTCTGCCGGGTGCCAACCGTTTCCTCGGACGCGTCCACGTTCTGGCTGCGTCCAGCCTGGCGGCGTTCCGGCTGGCCTGCGGCTATGTCGCCTCGGGCCGCAAGAAACGCATCCTGGTCGTTGCCGCCGACCTTGCCGACGAAGTGCCGAGCCTGACCGGCGCGCTCGGGCAACTGCACGACCCATTCACCGACAAGCAGGTGGTGCGCAACGCCATCGTGTCGGCGGCCACGCAGATGGCGGTCTACATGGCGCGGCACAATCTCGGCGAGGCGGTGATGGCCGAGGTCGTCGTGAAGAACCGGGCCAATGGGGTGCTCAACGAGTGTGCGCAACTGCGGCAGGCAATCACGGTGGAAGAGGTGCTGGGCTCGCCCGTCATGGCGTGGCCCATGAAGCGTCTCGACAGCTCGCCGCGGTCGAGCGGAGCCGCCGCCGTCCTGGTCGGCAGCGAGCATGTCCAGGCTGCACGCCGTGCCGTCTCCGCCACCGGATTCGGATCTTATGCCGGTGGTCGCTTCGTCGGCTCGCGCATGGTCCCGGAAGATGACGCGTATTTTAGCGGAGCGGATCTCGCCGAAGCGGCGCGGCGGGCCTATGCGACGGCGGGCGTTTCCAATCCTGCCGAGGAGATCGGACTGGCGGAGGTATATGCGTCCTTTGGCATCCTGGAGCTGCTGAGCATCGAGGCGCTCCGGCTCAACAAGGGCGCCAATGCGGCTGAACTGATTCGCGACGGCGAGTTCCACCGTAATTCCGACCTGCCCGTAAACCCGTCCGGCGGCGCCACCTGCGGCAGCCCGATCAGTTCAACCGGGCTTATTCGCGTCGTGGAGGCCGTTGCCCAGTTGCGGGGCGAGGCCGGACAGCGCCAGATCGAGATCCGGACACCACGGGCAGCGGTGTCCGCCATCGCCGGTTCGTTCCAGACTCACGAAGTGGGAGTGCTCGAAGCATGAGCGAGGAGCGGTCGAAGGAAACGCTGCGCACCCGGGAAAAGCGGCCGGATCCCGAGGGCATCGTGTTCGTCGACGCCGCATGGGACGTGCCGCAATTCTACCGGCCCGATCCGCTGATCGAGCGCATGTTCGAAGCATTCAAGGAGAAGCGGTTGCTCGGCGCCCAGGTAGCGGGCGGCACGCGGGTGATCTTCCCGCCGCAGAGCTATTGCGAGGTGAGCTACCGGGAGACCGAGAAGCTGGTCGAAGTGGGGCGGGGGGGCACGATACGGACCTTCACGATCTCACATACGAAATGGACCGGGCCGCAGCCGCCATATATCATTGTCTTCGTTCAGCTGGACGGGGCAAGCACCGCGACGGGCGGGTACCTGCGCAATGTGAGCCCTGACCCGGCCGGCAGCCTGGCTCTGATCGGCAGGCGCGCCAGGGCCGTGTTCAAGGAGGACCCGGCCGGCGAATGGTCGGACTTCTGGTTCGAGTTGGAGGACTGACGCATCCATGACACCGCATGAAAAGAGCCTGACCCCGCGGGCCCTCGAGGGGGTTCGCGTCATCGACATGACTGACACCAATTCGGTCTATGCGACCAAGATACTGTGCGACCTCGGCGCCGATGTGATCAGGATCGAGCCGCCGACAGGCGACCCGATGCGGCAGGTCCAGCCGTTTGACCAGGCGACAGGCGTGAGCGCCTTCTACGCTTACATGAACACCAACAAGCGTTCGGTGACGCTCGACCTCGAGACTAGCGCCGGGGCTGACGTGTTCAGGAAGCTGGTGGCTTCGGCCGATATCGTCGTGGAGAGCGAGGTTCCGGGCCGGCTGGCGGCCCTCGGCCTCGGCTACGAGGATCTCGCTTCGAGCCAGCCGGCTCTGGTCTGGGCATCGATCACGCCGTTCGGCTCCACCGGGCCCTGGAAGGAGTGGCAGGCCGACGATCTGATCAGCCAGGCTTTGGGCGGCTTCATGACGCTGAGCGGCCTGCCGGAGCGCGAGCCGCTGAAGCTCTACGGGGAACAGTCCTGCTTCATTGCCGGCCTGCACGCCGCCTCCGGCATCATGATCGCGCTCTGGCACGCGCAGCTGGCCGGGGAAGGTCAGCACGTCGACGTCTCCATTCACGAGGCGATCGTGCACACGCTGGAGAGCGCCATCCAGGTCTACACGACGGAAGGCCGGGTCCGCGGCCGCCTGCCGCGCAGCGACGAGGCAGGCATCGGCATGTTCCCGGCGACCGACGGCGAGATCTTCGTCTACGCCAACATGAACATGATCACGCGGAGCTGGTTCAACCTCGTCAAGACACTGAAAAAGGCAGGAATCCCGGGCGCCGAAGATCTCGATGATCCGAAATGGCAGGACCAGTCCTTCCGGCGCACCCCCGAGGCGCGGGAGGCGGCGACGAGGATCATCACCGCCCTTACCAAGGACAAGAGCAAGTACCAGAACTACAACGAGCTGCAGGGCAGAAACATCCTGTCGGCTCCGATGAGCGAGATCAGCGACCTGTTCAACAATCCGCAGCTGAAGTTCCTGAACTGGTTCGTCGATCAGCCGATCGGCGACAAGCAGGCGACCTGGCCGGGTCCGGCTTTTCGCATGTCTGAAACGCCGCGGCGACAGCCTGGTCCCGTCCGGGCTCCCGGAGCGGACAACGAGGCCGTGTTTGCCGAACTCGGTGCGGCGGCTCGCTAGCAGCCCGAACCTATTTTGCGCGAGGCAGTGACATGAACATCCAGGCTCGAATTCCGGTCCAGACGAAAGATCGCGCCCGCCTGCCGCTGGCCGGCATCCGCGTTCTCGACTTCACGATCGGCGGCGCCGGTCCTTTCGCCACCAAGGCGATGGCCGACTACGGCGCGGAAGTCATCAAGATCGAGACCCGGACCCACCCGGACTTCCCCCGCACGATGGGGCCGTATGCCGGGGGCATCAAGGACCCGGACCGCAGCGCCTATTTCACCAATCGGAACTCGAGCAAGCTCAGCTTCACGGTGAACCTGAAGAAGCCGGAAGCCGTCGCCGCGGTGAAGCGCCTGGTGCCGAGCTGCGACATCGTGATGAACAATTTCCGCGCTGGCGTGCTCGACCGGCTTGGCCTCGGATATGACCAGCTCAGCGAGCTGCGCCCCGACCTGATCTACGTAGGCATGCCGCTGCAGGGCGCCGGCGGACCGCAGGGAACCTACAGCGGCGTCGGCCACACCTTGAACGTCCTTTCCGGGATCTACGGGGTTACTGGTTATGATGACGGCACGCTCGTTGGCCCTGGCACCAACTATCCCGACCACTCCGTGAATCCCGGGCATGCGCTCGTCGCCGTGATGGGCGCGCTGATCTACCGAAAGCGCACGGGGAAGGGCCAGTATATCGAGGTGGCCCAGCTGGAATCGACCATGAACCTGGTCGGCCCCAGCATTGTCGGCTACAGCCTGACCGGGAAAAATCCGAAGCCGCTGGGCAATGAAAGCCGCGAACATTTCCCCTACGGCCTGTTCCCCTGCGCCGATGACGTCTGGCTGGCCATTTCGGTGCGCGACGATGAGCAGTGGCACAATCTCTGCCGCATTGCTTCCTCGGAGCCTTTCGCATCCGATCCCGCCTTTGCCACAAATGCCGGACGGCTCGCCGAGAAGGCGCGGCTGAAGGAGGCAATGCTCGCCTGGACGAGGAAGCAGGACGCTTTCGCGCTGATGCACCAGCTCCAGGACGGCGGAGTGCCGGCCGGCGTGGTGCAGAACGCCCGCGATCTGGTCGAGCGCGACGAGCAGCTGGCAGCACGCGGCAATCTGGTCACGGTCGAGCATCCGGTGATGGGCCCGGTCGTCTACAACGGTTCCCCCTCCACCCTGTCGCGGACCCCCGGCCGCATCGCCTGCGCGCCCCTGCTCGGCGAGCACACCGATTATGTGCTCGGCGACATGCTGGGCATGAGCGAAGACGAGATCTCAAAGCTCCGGGAAGCCGGGGCGCTGGAGTGATCGGGGCCTTTGCTGCGCTGAACAAAGGAAGATCACGATGAACGCCCCGCAGACTGTCACGCCGGCCGCATCCGACCTGTCGCTCGACAATGTCGCGGCGGTGGTCGGCATCGGGCAAAGCGACTGGCGCGCCGACTACAAGTCCGTGCGCGAAGGAGGCAAACCCACCGACTCCTACGGCTATGGCGCGGTTTCCTTCAGGCGCGCGCTGGAGGATGCGGGAATCCAGAAGTCCGATGTCGATGGCCTGATTGTCGGCAGCCCGACGTCCTTCGAGCGGGCCAGCGAACTTTACGGGGTGACCCCGCGCTGGGGCCTG
Organism: Rhizobiaceae bacterium; assembly: GCA_020696915.1. Lineage (GTDB taxonomy): Bacteria > Pseudomonadota > Alphaproteobacteria > Rhizobiales > Rhizobiaceae > JAJFMR01. The sequence goes on from JAJFMR010000074.1 coordinate 4,598, forward strand.
CAGGCGGACTCGAGCCAGGCGATCGTAGCCGCGATGATGGCAATCAAGGCTGGTTTCTGTGAAGTCGTGGCCCTGGTCTACGGCAACGACCAGCGCTCCGCGAAGGTCCAGTACGGCGGGCCCCAGGCAATGGGCGGCGGTGCCAATCTGTCCTATGTCTACCACGCGCCGTTCGGGCTGACTTCGCAGGGCGCGCTCTACGCGATGATGCAGCGCCGCCACATGGAGCTGACCGGGGCCACCGAGGCGGATCTCGGTCAGGTTGCCGTCGGACAGCGTGCATGGGCCGGGCACAATCCAGCGGCGATCATGAAGGATCGTCCGCTCAGCCTGGATGACTATCTGTCGTCGCCTTACATCGCCGAGCCGCTGCATCTGCACGATTACTGTCTGATCAACGACGGCGGCGTTGCCCTGATCATCATGGAGAAGTCGCGCGCCAGACGGCAGGGCCGGAAGCCTGTCACCATCAAGACGGCCTTCCGCTACGACCTCCATGGTGGGTCCACCACGCTCCGGCCGCGGCTGATGGATTTCTACCATACCGGGCACAAAGTCGTGTCCGAGAAGGTCTACAACGCCGTCGGCTTCGGGCCTCGGGACGTCGACGCGGTGCTGGTCTATGACAGCTTCAGCTGCCACATTCCCTTTGCGCTGGAAGGCTTCGGGTTCTGCGGTATCGGGGAGAGCGGCGCCTTCATGCGTGAAACCGGCATCGGGCCCGGCGGCAAGCTGCCGGTAAATACGCATGGCGGCCACCTCTCGGAAAGCTACATGCAGGGCTGGGCCCACCAGACCGAAGCGGTGCGGCAGCTGCGCGGCGAAGCTGGCCTCAACGTGCCGAACTGCCGCAACATCCAGTACATCTCCGACGTGGTCGGCAGGGTTTACTCGATAATCTACGGAGTGGATTAATGGCCGGCCCGCGCCTCTATTCGCCGTTCGACAAGACGATGTGGGAAAGCGTCGCCGAAGGAAAAATGAAGATCCAGCGCTGCGAAGAGTGCGGGACATACCGCTATCCGCCGGGTGCCTGCTGCCCCAACTGCCTGTCAACCGAGATGCAGTGGGAGGAGATCTCCGGCACGGGCAAGGTGCTGTCCTGGATCACCTACCATAAACAGTATCTGCCGGCCTATCCGGCACCGACCACCGTGGTTGCCGCGATGCTCGATGAGGGCGAAATCCTGATCACCAACATTGACCATGCGGAAACCAAGGACCTGGCCGTGGACCGGCCCATCCGGGTGATCTACGGCGACCACCCCGACGGCTACAGAATTCCGCGCTTCACTCTTGCCGACGGGCCGGCGTCCTGAGGCAAGCTCCACAAATGCGCAGGAGAAACAGCAGTTGGCCGCGCTGAACTTTTATCCAGAGCCAAAAGCCGTGCTGGGCGAAGCTCCCCTCTGGGAGCCGCAGGCCGGGCGGATCTGGTGGGTGGATTGCGACCAGAAGAAGCTCTTCTCCCGTGATCCGGACCCGAGCAAGGAGGCGCGCACCTGCGCGCTGCCGCATTATCCGGGTTCTTACGCGTTCCGGGAGGGCGGCGGGCTGGTGATGGCATACCGCAACCAGCTTGCGCTGGTGAACCTGGAGACGGGCGAAAACCAGTCGTTCGAGGCGACGGGGGTGGATTTCTCGTCCGAACGCTTCAACGACGGCGCCTGTGACCGGGCCGGCCGGTTCTGGGCCGGAACCATGGACCGGAAGCGAGCGGCACCGGTCAGCTCGCTCTTTCGCATCGATCCGGATCTTTCGGTGCACCGCATGGTTTCAGGCCTGACCGTTTCGAACGGCATCGCCTTCAGCCCCGACGACCGAACGATGTACCACCACGACTCCCGCGCTGGCCTGATCTTTGCCTATGATTTCGACCTCGACAAAGGCGACATCCGGAATCAGCGCGTCTTCGTCGATTTTGCCGGCCGGCCCGGTCGTCCGGACGGCTGCACCATCGACGCCGAAGGCAATCTCTGGGTGGCGGAGATCGGCGGCGGACGCGTTGTTCGTTTCGACAAGACGGGCCGGCAGATCGGCGCGATCGAGATGCCGGTGAGCCGGCCTTCCAGCGTCATGTTCGGCGGCGAGGACCTGTCCATACTCTTTATCACGACGATGCGTGAGGGACTGGCGCCCGAGGAGCTTGCGCAGCAGCCCGAGGCCGGCTGCCTGTTCTATGTAAAGCTTGACGTGCCGGGCCTGCCGGAGCCGCGCTTCGCCGGATGAGTACGGCTGATGCGAAATCAATGAATCCTGCACAGGAAAGGCCGTCCCATCACCAGGGTTTGGGCGGCAGTCGCGAGGGGAGAGGGAATGGCATCTGACCGGATCGGCTTTATCGGCCTGGGGCGGATGGGCGGCCCGATGGCGCTGAACATTCACAAAGCGGGCTTCCCGCTGACTGTCTACGATGTGGCGGAACCCGCCCTGCAGCCTTTCAGGTCCCGCGGAATCGGCATCGCTACTTCCCCGCTCGATGTGGCCAACAAAGCGGAGATCATCTTCGCCTGCATTCCTGCGCCCGAGATCAGCCTGGCTGTGGCCTTTGGCGAGGACAGCATCTCCAAGGGGAGTGCGGTCAAGGTCTACCTCGAGTGCTCCACCATCGGTCCCGACTACATTGCCAGGATCGCCGAGGGACTTGCGCCGACTGGGATTGCTTTTCTGGATACACCGATCAGCGGCGGTATCCCGGGCGCCGAGCAAGGCACACTTTCGGTGGTCGCCTCAGGCGATCCGGGGGCCCTCGAGCGTGCCCGTCCCGCTATGTCGTCCTATGCGAAACACATTTTCCACGTGGCGAATACGCCCGGCCCGGCGCAGATCGCCAAACTGATCAACAACATGCTTTCCACTACCGGCACGATCGCGGCGTTCGAGGGCATGGTGTTCGGCGCCAAGGCAGGCCTGGATGTCGAGGCACTGCTCGACTTCATCAATGTCAGCACAGGCCGCAACGTCGCGACGATGCAGAAGATCCCGGCCAATATCCTCACCCGCAAGTTCGGCGGGAAGATCGAGACCGGAGTGAAGGACCTCGGGCTGTTCATGAAGACGGCCGAGAAATTCGGCATCAAGCCCTACATCGCGCCGCGCGTGCAGGAAGTGTTCCGGGACGCCATCGACGCCGGCTTCGACAAGGAAACCATGCGCATCGTCGAGTTCATGGAGCAGCGTGCCGGCGAGGGCGTTATGGTCAAAGGCAAGCCTGCGGCCCTGGAGCACGAGGCGGGACAGATCGGGAGGAAGCTATGAACGACATGTCGAAGATTCGCCAGGCCGACATCCTTCAGGACCGCATGGCGACCTTCGCCAGCGAACTGCGGTTCGACACGATCCCGGCCGAGGATGTCCAGGCTGGCAAGGCCCGCATCATCGACACGTTCGCGGCCACCTATGCGGGCTTCTTCTCAGAGACGGCGCGGGCCGCGCGGGCGTATGCGGCCTCTCTGCCGAAAGCGGACGGCGCGACAATCATCGGCACTCGCCAGCAGACCACGCCCGAGACCGCCGCTTTCGTCAATTCAGCGACTTCCCGCGAGGCGGAGTGGAACGACGTGTACATGTCGCGCGGCGCGGGCGGAGCGCATCCGAGCGACGTGATCCTGCCGATACTGGCGGCGGCGGAGTATGCCGGTGTGGACGGCCGCGAGTTCCTGACGGCGGTGGTTGTGGCTTACGAGATCTATCTCGGCATGTCCGACGTGGTCACGATCACCGGCTTCGACCAGACGGGCCTCGCCGGGATCAGCGTGGCCGCCGCAGCCGGCCGGGTCCTCGGCCTGACCCCCGATCAGCTGCGCCATGCCGTGTCGATCTGCACGGTGGCCAACAACCCGCTGAACCAGACGCGGCGCAACCAGCTTTCGATGTGGAAGGCAGCCGCGGCCGGGCAGGCTGGCAGGGCGGGCATTACAGCCGCGCTGATGGCGAAAGCCGGAATGGAAGGTCCGCACCTGCCGTTCGAAGGCACCGCGGGATGGAACCAGCACATCGGTCGCAACAAGTACGAGGTGAACGGCCTCGATCCCAATTCCGGCCCTTACCGGATCAGGGACTCGCTGATCAAGCCGCGCGCTTCCTGCGCGGTCACCATCTCCTCCATCTTCGCGGCCGAGGCTGCAGCCAAGAAGGTACGGGCTCCGGATGTCGAGCGCGTTGTCGTCGAAACCTATGCCTATGCGAAGGATGGCGTCGGATCGGGCGAGCAGCGCTGGAATCCGACCAGTCGGGAGACGGCCGATCACAGCATCCCCTATGTGGTGGCCGCGGCCCTCGCGGACGGCTCGGTGGGCCCGCGCCAGTTCAAGGAAGACCGTCTGTGGGATCCAGACCTGCGGGCTTTGATCCAGAAGGTGGAGGTCGTGGCCAACGACGCGTTCAGCGAAGCCTATGACCGTCATCCGCGCGAGCACCACACGCGGGTCACTGTCCACACCAGGGATGGCGGAACGGTCGTCGGCCTGGCAGGCGGTGCTGACTACGAGGATATGGGCAAGGCCAAATCTCTTGCCGAGATGGAGCAGAAGTTCAAGGCGCTCTCCGAAGATCACCTTGGTTCCCGCGGCGCGCGAGAGGCGCTGGACCGGATGTGGCGTATCGACGAGATCGAAAGCGTTCGCGAGATTCCGCCCCTCTTTGCGATGTGACGTGGCCAGTCAGGTCCGCGGCCCGGATCCGTGACACGTCCCGACCGCCGGCCCAGAGGTCTATTTGTCCGCTTCCAGCAGCCGGATCGGCGCGCCGTCCAGGAAGGCGAGCACATTTTCGACTGACTGTTGATAGAAGGCGCTGAAATTCTCGCGCACGCAGAAGCCGAGATGCGGCAGCAGGACGGCATTCTGCACATGCCGGAGCGGGTGATCGGCAGGCAGCGGTTCGCGGTCATAGACGTCGAGCGCCGGAACGATTTTGCCGGCGGCAGCCAACTCCACCATTGCCGCCTCATCGATCAGGGGCCCGCGCGAGGTGTTTACGAGTATGGCGCCAGGCTTCATTCGCTCGAGCTCCCGGCGGCCGATCATTCCACGCGTCGAAGGTGCCAGGACCATGTGGATGCTGACGACGTCCGACCCGGCAAGAAGATCATCCTTCGCCGCGAATTCCACGCCGGCGGACTGCGCCCGCTCCTCGGTGAGATTTGGGCTCCAGGCCAGCACCCTCATGCCCAAGGCCTTGCAATAGGTGGCCATCGCGGTGCCAAGCTTGCCGAGCCCGATCAGCCCGATCGTCCTGCCGCGCAACACGAAACCCAGCGGAATTCCGCCCTGGAACCCACCTTTGCGCATGTTCGCATCTCCTGCGGGCATATGGCGCGCCGCCGCCAGCATGAGACCGAGGGCCAATTCCGCAGCCGCCGTGTCGGCGCCTTCGCCGAAGCTGGTCTTCGTGGCGACGATACCGCGCGCCTCGAGAGCCCGTAGATCGATCGAAGGGTTACGGGAGCCGGTGATGCTCAACATGCGCAGCTTGGGGAGCCTGGCAATCAGACTGGCCGGAAACGGGGTCCGCTCGCGCATCGTCATGATGACGTCGAAATCAGCCAGGCGCCCCGCTGCGTCGTCCTCGTCCGCCAGCGCGTCATCGAAGAACGTCACCTCCGCCCGTGCCTCCAGCACGCTCCAGTCCGTGCTGCCGCGCGCTACGCCCTGCCAGTCGTCGATCACCGCTACGCCCTGCCAGTCGTCGATCACCGCGATCTTCGTCATTTTTCGTCCCATCCTCGGCTTTCAAAAGTTGCTGTACTCACTTGTGGCGGCGGCCAGGAGCCTGTGGCTACCAGGCGCGGCCCCCATTGCAGATGATCACCTCGCCGGTGGTGAAGCTTGCGGCGCTTGAAGCAAGATAGACCGCTGCCCCGGCGATCTCGCTGGGTCTGCCGACGCGTCCCATCGGTATTTCCGGAAGCATCCTGCGCGAGGTCGCGTTATGCGGCTCGCCGGTCGGACTGACATTGCCGGGACAGATTGCGTTGACCCGGATGCGGGGCGCCAGGTTCACGGCCAGGTAACGGGTCATCATCCACAACGCTGCTTTGCTGGAACCGTAGGGGCAGTTGGCGACAACGGGGACCGGCAGTAGGCCGGAGCCAGACACGATGTTGATCACCGATGCCTCCTTGCCGTCTCGCGCATGTCCGGCAAACAGGCCTTTGATCAGGCGATAGGCGCCAAGCACGTTGGTATTGAAGGTTTCAATCCACATGCTGTCCGGAATGTCGAGAATTCCGAGATCGGCAGGGATGCCCCCTTTGGCGGAACTGTGGGCGCAGTTCACAAGAATGTCCGCTGCGCCGAACCGGTTGTGGACGAAGTCGGCAATGCGGCCGGCGCCTTCCGTGGTGCCGACATCGGCCGGGCACTGCTCGATCCTGCGCTCCGGAACCGCTGCGCGAACCGCTTCCGCAGCGTCTTCGAGGCGCTCCGCGCCCCGTGCCACCATGACTATATCGGCGCCGGCCTGCGCCAGGGCAAGCGACAGCGACAGACCGATATTGCGGCTTGCGCCCGTCACTACCGCCATTTTGCCGTCGAGCCGAAACGACCCGGCGGGCAGCCCATACATTCCGTTCGAGAGGTCGACGCGGTTTTCAGAGTCGGATGTCATATGGCTACCCGGAATGTCCTGCTCGAGGTGTATGTGACCGCCACGGCCTTGATGCCACGAGGCCGGCACGCCCTCGGCCGCAGCGTGCTGCTTGCGCCGCGCTTCGTCGGCTTGACCGCGCGAAACTATTGTCCGTGGCCTCTCTCATGATTCGGAATGAAGGAGAGAAAAGGTTCGAACGATGCCTTTCTCCGCGAAATCCGGGAATCTGTCGCCGAGCCCCACTTCGGCCAGGATGCCTGCACCGTCAGCGCCAGGCGCGGGGGCCGGACGGGGAGGCGAAAGGTCAAAGCCATCCACCGTGCCACGGGGAACTGCCTGAGAAAGCATTCCATATTCCGGGTGCGTCCACTGCACCCGCAATCCGG
>JAJFMR010000459.1 GCA_020696915.1 Rhizobiaceae bacterium
AGCGCGGCCCGTCGGGCGCCTATTCCATCAACCGCGTGCCCGCCGGGCCGCTCGAGATCGTTGATCCGGCTGAAGCCCGCACGGCGCAGCGGATAAGGCCGCGCCGCATCGCCAAGCGAAGCAATGGCAAGCACGGGCCCGGCCGGCACGGCGTTCATTGGCCGTTCGGCCCTGCATGCGCGACGGCCGGATCGACCTCGGCATAATCGTCGCCGCGGCTGTAATTGTCGTGGTAGACGGCGAGTGGGCCGGAAGTTTCGCCGCTGGCGTAGACGCCGAACTTGAAATACGGGCCCTTGGCCTGGTTGCGGTAGCCCAACGGTCCGGCAAAGCTGAACAGCGGCGCGCCGTCGAGCCAGGCGTCGATGGTGGATTCCTGTTCCCGGGACCAGTGGATGCGGAACACGAAATCCATCCATCTGTCATGCGCAACTTCCGGTATTTCGTGAAACACATACCTCTCGTCCGGGTCGGGCGAGGCCACTTTCGAGAAGGCGCCGGTGAACCGCAGTGTCCCGTCGAAATATCGGAGAGCCAGCGGCGGTTTGCCCGAGAGATCGCCCAGTTCGCCCGCCGGGGGCCTGAAGTCGTTGGGCAGGTAGGTCGAGAAGCCATACCACGTCGGGTTTTCGAACGGCGCGTTGTACCAGTCGCGCAGTTCCGCCCGCACGCCCTGCGATACATAGTCGCCGGGCCGGATCTCGAAGCGGCAGGCGCGACTGCCGGTGCGAACGACATCGCTCTGGATCAGGGCGGAATCCGGCCGCGCCAGTCTTCTCACGCTCCAGCCGCGAAAGTCGCCGCTCTCGAAATCGAGGGTCACCTTGCGGCTCCCCACGGGGTCGCTCTTCAGCGACTCGATGATGCCGAGATGCTCTTTCAGGGTTCGTCCCGAAGCGGCGATCCGCCCGGACTTGCTGTCTGCGCCGCTGCCCATCAAATCCTTCAGCACCAGAAATCCGCGCGGTGGCTGCCGAAGCGCTGCAAGCGGCACGGCAGCACCGACGTCGATCTCCGTGCATTTATTTGTTCCATCGGCTCTTCGAAAGCCCCTCGGCTCCGATTGTGGCGGCCTATTCACAAACCGCATCCCGGCGTCTATTTGTAGCGGCCGGCAGGGGCGGAAAAATGCGCGGCCATACAAACCCAAGCGGGACCAGTGCATGCGTGACGGACACCAGCAGATCAGCCGCGCGCCGCATATCCTGCTCTACAGCCACGACACGTTCGGGCTCGGCCATTTGCGGCGTTCACGCGCCATAGCGGAAGCCCTCGTCTCGGCCATGGCAGGCTCTTCGGCGCTGATCCTGACCGGCTCGCCCGTCGCCGGCCGCTTTACCTTTCCGGCCGGCGTCGATCACATCCGGATGCCCGGCGTGGTCAAGACAAGGGACGGCGAATACGTCGCAGAATCCCTCAACATGGACATCGAGCAGACAACCGCGCTGCGCGCCAGCGTCATCCTGGCAGCAGCGGTCACCTTCAATCCCGACCTGATCATAGTCGACAAGGAGCCGGCCGGCTTCCGGGGCGAACTCACCACCATGCTCGAATTGATGAAGGAGGCAGGCCGGGCGAAGATCGTTCTGGGACTGCGCGACATCCTCGACTCACCGGAAGCCCTGGCCCCTGAATGGGAGCGCAAGGGCGCACTGGAAATCGCCGAAAAGTATTACGACCAGATCTGGATCTACGGCGACCAGAGCATCTACAATCCCCTGCAACGCCTCGACCTCTCCGAATCCCTCCAGGATCGTGTTCGCTATACCGGCTATCTCCGCCGGGACGTGTCGCACGATATTCCGGCGAGCCTGCCGGAAAAACCATATGTGCTGGTGACGCCGGGCGGCGGCGGCGATGGCGAGGCGCTCGTCGACTGGACGCTGAGGGCCTATGAGTCGGACCCCACTCTCGAACCTTCCGCGCTGATCGTCTACGGACCCTTCCTGAACGGCGAACGTAGGGCGGGGTTCGACCAGCGGGTCGCCGCCCTGGAGCCTCGCGTCTCCGCCACTGGCTTCGAGTCGCGCATCGAAGGCCTGATGCAGAACGCAATCGGGGTCGTGGCGATGGGCGGCTACAACACGTTCTGCGAGATCCTGTCCTTCGACTGCCGGGCCGTCGTCGCGCCGCGCACGGTTCCGCGGATGGAACAGCATATCCGGGCCTCCGTCGCCGAACGGCTGGGGCTGATCAGGATGCTCGACCGCGACAGGGACGGCTCGGGTCCCGAGGTGATGGCGGAGGCGATCCGCGGCCTTGCCTCCCAGACGCCGCCGTCGCTGCATGCCCCCGCGGGCTTCATGCAGGGCCTCGAAAAGATCATCACGCTCGCGCGATCGCTGCTCAAGGTGCCAGTGGCCTGATGGGCGCCGCCTCGCCGCCGGCGGAGCGCCTGGCAGTCGTGCTGAAAGGCTGGCCCAGGCTGTCGGAAACTTTCATCGCCCAGGAGCTCGTCGCGCTCGAGCAACGGGGCATTGCATTCGAAGTCTGGTCGCTGCGCCATCCGACCGACCGCAAGCGGCATGGCTTGCACGAGGCGTTGCGCGCCAAGATCCATTACCTTCCGGAATATCTCTACGAAGAGCCGCTGCGCGTGCTCAAGGGCGCGTTCCACGCGCCACGACTGCCAGGCTTCCGCGCGGCGTTGGGACTGTGGCTCCGCCATCTGCGGCGCGATCCCACCCCCAACCGCATACGGCGCTTCGGCCAGGCCATGGTGCTGGCGCGGGAAGCGCCTTCCGGGCTGGGCTTTCTTTATGCGCATTTCCTGCACACTCCCTCCTCCGTGGCTCTCTACGCCGCGTTGCTCAGGCAGGTGCCATGGGGCTTCTCGGCACATGCCAAGGACATCTGGATGTCGCCCGACTGGGAAAAGGGAGACAAGCTCGCACGTGCGGAATTCGGCGTGACATGCACCGCGCTCGGGGCAGCACACCTGCGCGCCCTGGCCGCCGATCCCGGCCGGCTCGACCTCGTCTATCACGGGCTCGATCTGTCACGCTTTCCGGAGCCGCCTGCCCCGCGCCCGCCGCGAAACGGTTACGGCGAGCCCGTCATCCTGCTGTCGGTCGGCCGCCTTGTCGAGAAAAAGGGTTACAAGCTGCTGCTCGAAGCGCTCGCCAGGCTTCCGGCCACGCTTGACTGGCGGTTCGTGCATATGGGCGGCGGCGAACTTCAGGAAAGGCTTGCGGCGCAGGCCGCCAGGCTGGGGCTTTCGAGCCGAGTCGAATGGCGCGGCGCTTCCAACCAGGCTGAAGTCATTGCCGCCATGCGGTCAGCCGACATCTTCGTTCTGCCGAGCCGGATCGCCCCGGATGGCGACC
>JAJFMR010000460.1 GCA_020696915.1 Rhizobiaceae bacterium
CGATTGAAGAGCGCACTGGAATCGATTCGCGGGAGCGGCCGCTACGACGCCTTCGCCATCCGCTGCTGGCCGGAGACCTTCACCGAATATGGCGGGGCGGTGTGCGGTCCGGTTGCGATGATGGGCGAGGCGCGGGTTCCCTGCGCCTGCGAAGCAGACGTCTACGGCGCCGTCAGCAGCCTGCTCCTGCAGAAGGTCGCCGGCAGGCCCGCCTTTCTCACCGATCTGGTGGATATCGACGCCGGTGACGACACGGCCGTGGTCTGGCATTGCGGCCAGGCGCCGATCTCGATGGCCGATCCGGACGTGCAGCCCGCTGCCGCCATCCACAACAACCGCAGGATGCCGCTGCTGTTCGAGTTTCCGCTGAAAGCGGGCCGCGTCACCTTCTTCCGCATCAGCCAGGCTCGCGGTCAAACCGCGGCGGTGATCGGCGGCGGCGAAATGCTGAAGCGGCCGCTCGCCTTCACCGGCACATCCGGCGTCGTCCGCTTCGATTCCGGCGCCAGGACGGTTCTCGCACGCATCATGGGCGCCGCCATCGAGCACCATATGACGCTTGCCTATGGCGACCACCGCGACGCCCTGGAAGGAGCGGCGGCAGAACTCGGACTGCCCGTGCTGCGGCTCTGACGCCGGCGATCAGCCGCCGCTTGCCCTGGCGATGGCGGCACCGGCCAACAGGTCGAGCGTATCGACCACCTCGCAGCCCGCGATTTCCGGCAGCGGCAGCATCGACAGTTCGGTGCAGGCGACCAGCGCAATGTCGGCGCGAAGCGCCAGCTCATCGGCGATCCGCCGGAAGCGCGCAGCCTGGGCCTGCCCCGTCAGCCCCCGCTTCACCTCGCGGATGATGTCGAGCAGTGCAGCGCTGCCCTCTTCGTCCGGATAGACCAAGCTGCGGCCGAGTTCCGCGAGACCCTTTTCAAAGACCCCGGTGCGGCGCACCGCCGGCGAAGCGAGCAACCCGACCCGCCGTGCCTGCGGACGCGCCGCGACATAACGCGCGGTCACCTCGACAATGCTCAGGAACGGGATCGTCACCGATGCCGCAATTTGTGCGTGGTAGTGATGCGCCGTGTTGCAGGCCATGATCAGGAAATCGGCCCCGGCCGCTTCGAGCCCCTGCGCCATGCGCCGGAGTTCCGGCAACGGGTCCGCGCCGGTGCCTTCGATGATCGCCTCGATCCGCGAGGGCACCTTCGGGTTGTTGTCGACGAGCATCCGCAGATGGTCGCGATCGTCCTCGGCGGGCGTTTGCCGGACGATGCGGCTCATGAGTTCGACGGTCGCCGCCGGGCCCATGCCCCCGAGGATGCCGATCGTCAGGGTCCGGACAGTCATTGCGCCTGCTGATCATACAAGGGCAGTCCGAACGCGTCGGGGTAGCCGAAAAGCGCCGCCGAGCCACCCGTGTGGAGGAAGACGATGTCGCTGTCCTTTTCGAAGCGGCCCTTGCGGACGAGGTCGATCAGCCCGTCCATGCCCTTGCCGGAATAGACCGGATCGAGAAGTATGCCTTCCATGCGGGCGAGCAGCGTGACGGCGTCCACCATGCCCGGCGTCGGGAGGCCGTAGCCGGGACCGACATAGTCGCAGTTGGCAGCTACGTCGGAGCGCTCGACGATGTCGCCAAGCCCGATGTGGTCTGCTGTCCGCCTCGCCAGGTCGAAGACGTTCGCCTCCTGCTTTTCCCTGGGCGCGCGCACGCCTATGCCGAGCACCGGAACCTGGCCGCCGAGCGCCTTGAAGCCGGTCACCAGCCCGGCCTGCGTGCCGGCGCTTCCGGTGGCGTGCACCACGGTGGAGATGTTCAGCCCGATCGCCGTCGCCTGATAGACGATCTCGAGCGCTGCGTTCACGTAGCCCAGCGCACCGACCGGATTGCTGCCGCCGCCGGGTATCAGGTAAGGCTTCTTTCCCTCCCGCCGGAGTTGATCGGCGAGCTTTTCCATTTCCGCCTGCATGTCGGCGCCGCCGGGGCGTTTCGAAACAGTCGCGCCATGCAGCCGGTCGATCAGCACATTGCCGTTGAAATTGTAGTTCTCGTCATTGCTGCCGGTGCGGTCTTCGAGCAGCAGATGGCAGTCCAGGCCCAGCCGGGCAGCGATCGCGGCCGTCTGCCTCGCGTGGTTCGACTGGGTGGCGCCCTGCGTGAGTATCGTGTCCGCACCCTGCCCCAGCGCATCGGCCATCAGGAATTCGAGCTTGCGCGTCTTGTTGCCGCCGGTCGACAGCCCGGTGCAGTCGTCGCGCTTGATCCACAGCCGAGGCCCTCCAAGGAACTCGGTCAGCCGTTTCATCGGCTCGAGCGGGGTCGGCAGATGCGCGAAGGACAGGCGGGGAAATCGGGCAAGGTTCACGTGTTCTCCTTCTCGCACGACCATCTGCCGATGTCGTGCGCTGGTTCATGGTGTGCCTCGGTCGAGGCTAGCACCGGAAAAGCGATGAGGGCCAATTCTATTCGCCGATATTCAGCGTTCTTGAACGATTGCGACTGAGCAGGTCGAGGAACCGCTCCCCCGGCGCTGCAGAGCAGCACTACAAGGCCGGCTTAAACTCAGGTCACAACTGCTTCAACCGATTGCTCTTGATCGGAAGCTCGAACATCGCGCCGCCGGCAACCGCAGTCATGTCGCATTAAGGAAGAAGTTAGCGCTCGGGCCATGCCAGTTCGTCCGCGTCGTCGCCACGCGGGAACAGGTGTCCGTACACATCCGAGGTCATAACGATGGAGGGCTGGCCGGGCCTGCACGACCTTAGGCAGGAGACCGAGGCCACCATCTGCCGGGCGGTTGATGCATTACGAGGCATAGAAGTGCGGTAGCGTGTGTATCCCAGTATACTTGGCCTTGATGACTGGGTCGCCCTTCTCCCTCTTGCCTCTGTCGACGCTCACCCCTGCCTTGACTTGCACCGGCTTCAGTCC
>JAJFMR010000075.1 GCA_020696915.1 Rhizobiaceae bacterium
TCACATGAACCAACGCCAGGCTGATTTGGCACAGGAACGCGCCGATTGCGTGGAAACGCTTGGCAACTGGGTGCTGGCGCGGATGCGCGCCGACATATTGACCCTCAAGCTGGCGCCAGGCGAAGTCGTCAGTGAACGTTTCCTCGAAACCACTTACGGAGTCTCGCGCACGCCGATCCGCCAAGCGCTCGCGGAACTGATCCGCGAAGGCCTTGTCATCAAATCCGAGCGCGGCTATGCGGTCGCGCCTTTCGATCTGCCGCGGCTGGAAGAGATATTCGAATACCGTGAACTGGTCGAGGACGCGGCGATCAGGCTCGCCTGCGAGCGCGCAAAACCCGAGGAGATAGACGCCATCCAGGAAACCATCGACCGAGGCTTGACCGACTTCACGCCGAATGGCTGGTTCGGCGTCGGACTGGATGTCCACGTCCAACTCGCGGCGCTTTCCAAGAACCGCTTCCTGTGCGATGCGGTGCAGGATTCCGTCAACCGGACGCTACGCGCGCGCTGGCTGGTGGCAAGTTCCGCAGAGATGCGTGCGGTCGCCCATTGCGAGCACAGCGAGATCATCAAGATGGTGCGCCAGCGCCGGAGCGACGAGGCGGCAACCGCCATCCGGCGGCATGCCCGCGAGGTGCGTCTTCAGATATTGAAGGCGCTGGAGGATACGCGCCGTCTGTTCAGCCAGCGCGGTTTCGTCGGCGAAGCCTGGCGAGAGGAGGATTTCCGCCGGTGAGCGGCGGGAATGAGCAGGCAATGCGGCAGTGAAAACGCCGCTCCTGCCAATTTTGTCTCAACAGGGAGGACAGAAATGTCGAAAATCTCGAAACTGCTGGGCGCGGCGCTGATTGCCTCGTCTCTTTCGATCGCGGACGCCGTGGCGGACGAATGCATCGCACCGGCCGATCCCGGCGGCGGCTGGGATTTCACCTGCCGCACGGTGGGCAAGCTGCTCTATGACCTCAAGCTGGTGGACGAGCCCGTCCAGGTCACCAATATGCCGGGCGGCGTCGGCGCGGTCGCTTACGCCTACGTCGCCTCGGAGCGGGCCGACGACGCCTCGGTGATCACGGCCACGTCGACGGTCGGCATCACCCAGATCGCACAGGGCAAATATCCTGGCGACACCAGCGTCATGCGCTGGCTCGGCATGCTCGGCACCGACGTCGGCGTCATCCTCGTTCCGAAGGATTCGAAATACGCCACCCTCGAGGACCTGATCGCCGCGCTGAAGGAGGACCCCTCTTCCATTGCGGTGGCGGGTTCGTCAGGCGCCGGCGGATGGGATCATATCCGCATCCTCATGCTCGCCGAGGCGGCCGGCCTCGTCAAAATACTGGCGGCGCTGTCAGACGATCCTGTTCCGGCGTTCCCGGATGCCCCGACGGCCAGCAGCCTGGGCTATGACGTGACCGGATACAACTGGCGCGGCTTCTATATCGGCGGCGAGGTCACCGACGAGGAATACAACGAATGGGTCGCCACGCTGGAAAAGCTCTACAACACCGATGAATGGAAGCAGGCGGCCGAATCCAGCGGTCTCGTTACGGTCTGGCGCGGCGGAGAAGCGTTCGAGACCTATGTCAACGAACAGGCCGAACAGATGCGCAAGATTTCCCAGGAAATCGGTGTAATTCAATGAGCGATCGGGTCGCGGGGCTGATCTTCCTGGTCCTGTCGATCTGGTACGGCGTGACCGCGGGGAACTACGAGGCGAGCTTCGGCGACCCTCTGGGCCCCGCGGCCTTTCCGCAGATGCTCGCCGCTCCGGCGGGGCTGTTCAGTCTCTACATGATCCTCCGGCCCGATCCGGATCCGGAATGGGTGGCAGGCGCGCCGGCGGTGAGGCAATTGGCGACGCTTGCCGTGCTGGTCGCCTACGCGTTTTTGCTGGAGGATCTGGGCTTCGTGCTCGCCACCGCACTCGGGGTCGCCCTGCTCGGCCGGCTCCTCGGCTCGGGATGGGGAAAATCGGCCGTCTCCGGCGTCGTCATGAGCGTCGGCCTGTTCGTGGTGTTCGACAATCTGCTCGGGCTGCCGCTGCCGCTCTATCCCGGAATAATGGGTTAGCGCGTGGACATCCTTTCCTCCCTTGCACACGGCTTTTCGGTTGCCGTTACCCCGACCAACCTGGCTTTCGCGGTTTTCGGCTGCTTCCTCGGAACGATCATCGGCGCACTTCCGGGCATCGGGCCGGTCAACGGCGTTGCGATCCTCATTCCGCTCGCCTTCGCCCTGCAACTCGATCCGACGACCGTTCTGATCCTGATGTCCTGCATCTATTACGGATGCACCTATGGCGGGCGCATCGCCAGCATCATGCTCAACATTCCGGGCGATGCATCGAGCGTCATGGCGACACTCGACGGCCACCCGATGGCGAAGGCCGGCAAGGCGTCGGAGGCGCTCGCCATCTCGGCTGTCGCTTCCTTCATCGGCTCGACGGTCGCGACCATCGGGCTGACGCTGTTTGCGCCGCTTCTCGCCAAAGCCGCCATCTATTTCGGGCCGAGTGACTATTTCGCCCTTTACATCCTCGCTTTCGTGATGATCGGCGGTATTACCGGAGCGAACCCTTCGAAGACCCTGCTCGCCGCCTTTCTGGGGCTTATCATCGGGACAGTCGGCCTCGATCCAGGGACGGGGGTGGCGCGTTATACGCTCGGCTCCTTCAATCTCTACGACGGCTTCGACCCAATCATCGCCATCGTCGGCCTGTTCGCCATCAGCGAGGTGCTGGTCTATCTCGAAACCTCCAACCACGCTACCGGGACACTGGTTCCGATGGGGCGGGCGGTGCCGCGGCTGCGGGACATGCTTCCCGGAACAGGCGCGGCCTTCCGAGGCTCCCTCATAGGCTTCATCTCCGGCATCCTGCCTGGAGCCGGCGCGTCGCAAGGCGCTTTCATGGCCTATGTGATCGAGCGACGGGTCAGCAACAAGGACAACACATTCGGCAAGGGGGATCCACGCGGTCTGGCCGCGCCCGAAGCTGGCGACAACGCCGCGGCGGGCGGCGCACTGATCCCGATGCTGACGCTGGGCATTCCCGGCAGTGGCACGACGGCGGTGATGCTGGCGCTGCTCATTTCGCTGAATGTGCAGCCCGGTCCGATGCTCTTCGAACGCCAGCCGGAGATGGTGTGGGGGCTGATCGCCTCACTCTACATTGCTAACGTCGTGCTTCTGGTGATGAACATCCCGCTCGTCGGCCTGTTCACCCGCATGCTCTCAATGCCGCAATGGATCCTGATGCCCTTCATCATCATGGTGAGCTTCCTTGGCGTTTATTCGATCAGCCATTCGACCTTCGACCTGCTGGTGATGATTGGCGTCGGGATTTTTGGTTACCTGCTGCGGAAGATCGACATCTCGCTGGTACCGGTCGTGCTGGGCTTGCTGCTGGGCGCCGAAATGGAAAACAGTCTCAGGCGCACCTTGAGTATCTCGGGTGGCGATTTCGCCATACTCTTCCAGAGTTCCATCGCGGTCGGTCTCTACCTCGTCACCTTTTTCGTGCTTGTCGCCGCTTTCACGGTGGCGTTCCGGGACCGCGGCAGGGCTGCCATCGACCAAGGATCCTCACCGATCAGCAAACCCTGAAGATGGCCTATTTGCGAGGAAAGGTACCGGTGCACAGTCTTTCGATATTCTGTTTGGCGCCGGCGGCGCGAAAACTTCCAATGTCGTCAGCGACGACGCGACGGCGATAAACGTGAACGCGCCAATGTCGGGGATTATAGCCGCCATTCGAATCGTGAACTCCTCGATGCCACAAAAACCACATCGGGACGCTCAAGCGCGCGCAGGAGCTCGTCACAGCAGCACGCCTGTTGCGTGCTGGGGTAGAAATGGAACGCGCCGCGCAACAAATACCACACCGTAACCGATCATCGATTCTGCGAGCCATCTCCTTCTTCCAGCAGCGGCATGATCGCCACCGGGCGTCCGCTCCTGGCGCTTTCTGTGGCGGCGACGCCGGTGAGCACCGACAGCGCGCCCGCGCGAGCGCCGGCGCGCTGGCCGAGCGGGTCGGGCGTCGGCGGTCCGAACAGCATCTTCTGCATCTCCACGTCGGCGCCGAAATGGCCGCCTTCGGCATGCGGCACGCGCACCCGCTCGACGCCTTCGAAATTCCGCATCACCAGGATCTCGTCTTCCTCAGGCGTCTCCCAGGGCTGGCGCTCGTGCTGCCGGATCTCGACGCGGCCTTTGGTGCCGTTGAAGGCGAGGTGATAGCCCTCGATCGGCATGCAGGCGTTGAGCGAGTAGGACACCTGGACACCGTTCTCGAAGAGGATGGCCGCGCTCATCGTGTCGAAGATGTCGATCTCCTCGCGGAAGACGCAGGCGTCCCGGAAATAGCCGTCCTCGCGCGACGGTTCTTCGTAGAGCATGTCCAGCCAGGGATCGGCGCCGATGTCCATGAAGAAGGGGCAAATGTCGGCATAGCGGCAGTTCTTGCAGCGCACGCCGCGAAACGGTCCGTTGGCGCCGTAATGGCAGAGCGAGCCGCGCGCGAAGATTTCCCTGGGGTCGGCGGCGAGGTACCAGTTGAGAAGGTCGAAATGGTGCGTCGCCTTGTGCACGAACAGGCTGCCCGAGCATGCCTGGAAGGCATGCCAGCGGCGGAAATAGTCGGCGCCGTGCTGGGTGTCCAGATACCAGTGGAAATCGACCGAGGTCACCTCGCCGACGACGCCCGACAGAAGCGTCTCCTTGATCATTTTGGCGGTCGGCGAGAACCGGTAGTTGAACCCGACGTCGACGCGCCGGCCGGTGCGGCGCTCCGCGTCGAGGATTCTCCGGCACATTTCGGCGGTGGTCGCCATCGGCTTTTCGGTGAGCACGTCGACGCCCGCCTCGAGTGCGGCAACGATCAGATCGCAATGGGTGTCGTCGCGGGTCGTCACGATCAGCGTGTCGGGCCGGGTTGTCTCGAGCATCTCGGCCGCGTCGGTGAAAGTCGGTGCATTCGTGCCGATTGCCGTCCGGGCGCGCTCGAGCCGGAGCGAATTGGTGTCGGCGAGCCCGACCAGCTCGACCCATTGCCGGCAATTGGCAAGTAGCTCGCGGCCCCAGGTCCCGGCTCCGCGGTGACCCGTGCCCACCAGCGCCACGCGCCGCTGCTCGTCCTCCATCGGGCAATCTCCCGCAAAGCCGGTTGTAACCGGCTGGATACTTGCTTGCCGGAGGTTTTTCCAGCCCTGCAGCGGAGCGGCGGCATCCCGCAGCCGTGGTGGGCGGGACGCCCACCCGCCATGGCCGGGTCAGGCGGCGCAGCGGCGCTTCTGAAGCGAGATCATCTCCGAGATTGGCTCGAAGACGAGGTCCCGGATGTCGTCGCGGGCCAGCGCGAAGGCCAAATTGGCTTGGATAAAGCCTTCCCGGGAGCCGCAGTCGAACATGCGGCCCTCGAAGGGAGACGCGAAGAAATCCTGGTCCTCCAGCAGCTGCTGCATCGCGTCGGTCAGCTGGATTTCGTTTCCGGCACCGCGCTCCTGCCGGCCGAGAATCCCGAAGATCTCCGGCTGCAGCACGTAGCGGCCGTTTATGTAGTAGTTGGAAGGCGCTGCCGCCGGGTTGGGCTTTTCGACCATGCCGGTAATCGCAAACCCGTGACCTGCGGCATTGCCCCTACCGACGATGCCGTAACGGGCGGTCTCGAGGGGATCGCACTGCTCGACGGCGATCACGTTGCCGCCGGTCTGATCGTAGAGCTCAACGGCGCCGGCAAGGCAGCCGCGCTCACCGAAGGACACCATGTCGGGCAACAGCACCGCGAAAGGCTCGTCGCCGACGATGTCGCGGGCGCACCAAACCGCATGGCCAAGCCCGAGCGGCGCTTGTTGCCTGGTGAAACTCATCATGCCGGCCGGCGGCTGGATAAGGTCGAGCGTGGCGAGTTCCCCGGTCTTTCCGGCGCGGGAGAGCGTCGCGATCAGTTCGGGCTGCACGTCGAAATAATCCTCGATGACGTGCTTGTTGCGCCCGGTGACGAATACGATGTGATCGATCCCGGCTTCGCGCGCCTCGTCGACCGCATATTGCACGACGGGGCGATCGACGACCGTCAGCATCTCCTTGGGCATCGCCTTCGTGGCGGGCAGGAAACGCGTCCCCAGTCCGGCCACCGGTATGACTGCCTTTCTCACTCTCTTCATCGCCGCTTCCTTATCTTCATCCCTGTTTGCTCCGTTCCCCTTTTGTATAAGCCGTGCACGGCTCTCTTTGTGTCTTCGCCACGCCGTGTTGCCCGCGTCGGAGACGTCACAAGACCCCGGGTCGCAATGGGCCATCCGGGCGAGAATGACTTTTTCGTACGCGGCCGCGGCTGGGACCGGCGGCACCGAACTGGAAGGCTACCGTCTTCAACTCGGAAGCCGCCTTTGAGGTTCCGTGGATCGACCTTTCCAAATCCGTGGGGGCTCGGCAGGAGAAGGGGCTGGCGGCAGCGGGCTGAAACTTCGCCGGGGCGTCCGGCCGAAGCGCCGGGAAAAAAGCGTTGCAGACTGAACTCGGGTCGGGGACAGGGCGGGCGCCGCGCGGTCGATGGACGCTCCGGCTCGATCTGGCCAGCAAGCGAAAGAGCCGTCCTTCATCAGGGAATTCGACGGCGAACTGCATCGTTTTCACGGATCGGCCCGTTGGCGGTGGTCAAGGAGGCCTCGGAGATAGCCGATGGCGCGCGCCGCACAGGAACGTCCGTCCGGCGAATAGACGAACGGCTCCACCGCGCCGGTGCCGGAATAGTCGAGAGTCCGCAGCGCCTCGATGATCGCCGGGAAGTCCGTGCTGCCTTCGCCGGGCCCCCGCCTGTTGTCGTCGTTGAAATGCAGGTGACGCACCGTTCCCGGCGTCGCCCAGCGGTGCAGCAGGAGCGGAATGTTCTCGGCATTGCTGGCGGCCGCATAGCAGTCGATCATGGTCGAGAGCGCAGCCGATCCGATCTCCTCGATCATCGCGACTGCTTCGTCGACCGACGTGACGAACGATGTGTCGAGGCGTGACAACGGCTCGATGATATAGGTGACGCCCGCTTTTTCGGCCGTCTGTGCGATCGCCGCCAGGTATGCCTGCCCGCGCCGCCGTCCTTCGCTTTCCCGCCCCTTTTCCAGGCCCCGCTGGGCGGGCGAGCCATGCACCAGATAGGTGCCTCCGAGCTCGGCGCACAGGTCGACCAGACGGCGGCCGAAGTCCAGCGTCGCCGCGGCCACGCTGTCGTCTTCGGACGTGATCGACAGACCAGGCGGCGCTGCAAGCAGCCAGTGCAGCCCCGGGATTTTCACGCCTTCAGCTGCCGCTACGGCGCGAAACCCCCCGATTTCGCCGGCACTCATGCGGTGCGGACGATCGCTCAGCGTGAAAGGCGCGATCTCCAGCCCGTCATAGCCGGTTTCCCGCGCGAAAACGCATTGCTGCGGGAAATCGAGATCGCGGATCACCTCGTTGCAAAGGAATATCTTCAAACAGGTCTCCCGGCCATTGGCCTGAACTCCACACGATGTCGTGCCCTGTGTGGCACGCGGGTCGGCCTTCACGCAAACGGTCGTGCACCTTTGGAACCGATTGGTTCGGGAGTGTGTCGACGAGGCTCGAAGCCGCAGGGAGAGGACGTTGGCGCGCCTCGGGTTTACCTTGTAAGTCGTACCGCTGCCGCTCCGGGAGACGCCGCGAGCACGATCTCGAAGCGCCTGGCAGAATCCGATGCGAAAAAGGTCTGCAACCGACTCGATGATCCAGAACGACGATGATCCTGCGGTTAGAGGCGGCAAACCCGCGCCGCAGGCCGGGCCGAACACGGCCTCGGCGTTCGAAGTGTTCCTCGTGTTCCTGAAGCTCGGGCTGACCTCGTTCGGCGGCCCGATCGCCCATCTCGGCTATTTTCGGGACGAACTGGTGGTGCGGCGCAAATGGATCGACGAGGCCGGCTACGCCGATTTGGTCGCGCTCTGCCAGTTCCTGCCTGGCCCCGCCTCCAGTCAGGCCGGCTTCGCGCTCGGTGTCCTGCGCGGCAACGGGCTGCTCGGCGGCCTCGCCGCCTGGGCGGGCTTCACCATGCCCTCGACGATCGTGCTCTTCGCCTTCGCGCTCGGCGCGGCTGCCCTGACCGGCCCGGCGGCGGAAGGCTTGCTGCACGGGCTGAAACTCGTCGCCGTGGCCGTCGTCGCCCACGCCGTCTGGGGGATGGCGGGAAGCCTGACGCCGGATCGGTCGCGCGCCGCAATTGCGCTGGCGGCGGTCGTCATCGTCGCGTTCGGCGGTGGATCGGCGGGCCAGATCGCCGCCATCCTGCTTGGCGCGCTTGCCGGACTGCTGTTTTCCAGCCGCCAGGCTCCGGCGCCCGTCCTGCATGCCGAGTTCCCGGTATCGCGCCGCGGCGGCGCTGTCGCCCTTGCCCTGTTTGCGGTCCTCCTGCTTGCCTTGCCGCTCGTCGCTGCGGCCACCACTTACCAGGGACTGGCGCTCTTCGATGCCTTCTATCGCGCCGGGGCACTGGTGTTCGGCGGCGGCCACGTCGTACTGCCGCTGCTGCAGGCGGAGGTGGTGGCGCCCGGCTGGATCGGCACCGAAGACTTCCTCACCGGCTATGGTCTGGCCCAGGCGGTTCCCGGACCGCTCTTCACCTTCGCCGCCTGGCTTGGTGCCGTGATGGGGCCGGCTCCGCACGGACTCGCCGGGGCGATGATCGCGCTCGTCGCAGTCTTTCTGCCGGGCCTGCTTCTCGTCTACGGGATGCTGCCATTCTGGGACGCGCTTCGCCTGCGCCCGGCATCCCAGGCCGCCATGCGCGGTGCGAACGCCGCCGTCGTCGGCATCCTCGGCGCGGCGCTGTACGACCCGGTCTGGACGAGCGCCGTCGCCGCGCCCCGCGATTTCGCCACCGCACTTGCGGGCTTCCTGCTGCTTGCCGTGTGGAAGGCGCCGCCCTTCATCATCGTCGTGCTGCTCGCCGCGGCCGGCACGCTAATGCGGTTGATCTGAACCGCCGGAACCTGTTCGATAGGGCGGGAGGCAAACATTGCCGGAGAAAGCACATGGCCAAAGTCAACGTTCGGTACATCGTAGATGACGTCGACGCCGCAATTCGCTTCTACACGGAGCTGCTCGGCTTTTCCCTCGCAATGCATCCGGCCGCGAGCTTCGCCATGCTCGAGAAGGGCGATCTTCGTCTTCTCGTGAACGGTACGACTGGTCCCGGCGGCGCATCCCAGCCGATGCCTGACGGAAGCCGGCCGGAGCCCGGCGGCTGGAACCGCATACAGATCGAGGTTGCAAATCTGGAGGACGAAGTCGGGCGCCTCCGCGCGGCCGGGGCGAAGTTCCGCAATGACGTCGTGGCCGGAATGGGAGGCTCCCAGATCCTGCTCGACGACCCTGCCGGAAACCCCGTCGAACTGTTCGAGCCGCCGCAGAGATAGCGCCGCCATTTCGGCTGGCGCAGGTTGCGAGGCGTCTGGCAGAAACTTACCCGCCCGATTCGGCCTGTCCGACTGTTCAGCCGAACAGCATGCTCGCCCCCGAGCTGCCTGTCGGGAGGTCGGCGCCCGCTCCGCCGAACACATTGGCCCGCGGCAACTCGCCGATGCTCTCGTCGAGCGTGATGAACTCGTCTCCGCCCAGTCCAAAAACCTGGATGAGGCTCGTGTTGGCGACCGTCGGTACGCCGCCGGATATCGCGACTGCGCCGCCGTTGACGAGGATGGTGCCGGCCGCGTTGCGGCTGACGGTCAGGTTGCTGGCATCGGCGTCCGCGATCAGCGAAACAATGCCGTGGGAGTAATAACCGGAAATCGCCATGTGAATTTCCTTCCACGAATGAAGCGCAGACATGCGCCGCTGCTGGACCTCGGGCCCCACCAGGGAGATCGGGATCAGTGGTATCCGGTCATGCAACGCGAGCCGGGGACAAACCCCCTGCGGAAATGCGGGCGCCGCTGCTGGCGGCCACCGGTGCAACGCATCGTTCTTCCATCATTGCCCGGTTGCCGCCGCACCGGCCCATTCCCCCTGCAGATGCGCGCTACTGATCATCGCCCCTCATCCTCGGCTTACCGCCAAACCTGGCGGCCGTACGTTTCGCATGCATGTCACCGTCGCGCCGGCTGGTTTCAGTTGCGTTTCAGGCGCATTCTGCGCCGCCGCCACGCCGTGACCGGATCGAGAGGGGCGGGACTGTTCCCCACCGGCTACGGTGTTCTGGACAATGGCCGAACGGTCGAGCACCATGCAGGAGCAACCTTAACGGGCGCCGGCGCCGCGTCTGTGAAATGCTTCACTGCCCGGGTCTGCAGCCAGGCGCGGCTCCGCGGCTCGCCGGGACCCTCGTAAATCGTGCGCGGAGAAACATGCTGCGGGGGGCCGGCGCGCGCCGAAGGCCGTACTCACTTCCTGTGGCCAGATCGTGCCGTCAAGCACGTTGGTTTGCTGCTCGGCCGGCCGGCGAACGGGTCGTCATTGCTGGCAGATGCATCGGACCAAACGTGGAATGGCTTTTTCGGACCAGCCCGACGCACAGACCGAACTGCAGCGACGAGGCGCTTCCTGGAGTGCGCGGTTATAAAACGAACGCCCTCAGATACCGGATGGCCGGCAGATGTCGTGGAAGACTTATCGAAGACCCTCTGCGTCGACTGGCGGCGGACCGGCGTTCCCCCAGGGATTTGGCGTTGCCGGTGGCACCGCCGCGGCCGGTGCCCGCCACGAAACTGTCGTCATCGACGAGACCACGGCCGGGGAAGCGGCCGTGGTCTCGTTCGATAAAGGTTGGATCAGCGGCGGGCCGCTTGCACCAGCCTGCACAGGCCGACGAGATCCCGATCGAAGCTGGAAGCCTCGGCGAGCACCTGCACGCAGCGCTTCCTGTAGCGGGTGATCTCCGCGTCGGACATACCGGCCACCAGGCGCGTCGACACGGACACGCCGGTGTCGCCAGTGGTGTTCCGTCCGCCGGCACTGGCCGCGCCACGCGATCCACCCGAACTGCCGGTTTCGGAATTGGTGCCGGCGCCACCGCGGAGGTTCACGCCGGCATTGACGCCGCTTCCTGCCCCGCCGCCGAGATTCACGGCGGCATTGACGCCGCTTTCGCGGCCGCCAATGGCAATGTTCGCATCGGCGTCGGCTCCGTCACGGCCGCCGACGCTGGCGCTGACATTGGCATCGATACCGCGCATGCCGCCGGCAGTTGCACTCGCGTCGGCGTCGACGCCGCTCCTGCCTCCTATCGAAGCCGAAGCGTCGGCTTCGACACCTTTTTTGCCACCGAGGCTGGCATCGACATCCACGTTGACTCCATGCGATCCGCCGATCGAGACGTCGGCACTGAGATCCACCGCTCCGGCAGGAGCACAAAGCAGAACGAGAAATGCCCCGCCCGCCAGGGCGCTCGACAGTCTGTATCCAGTCACCATGGTATTATT
>JAJFMR010000461.1 GCA_020696915.1 Rhizobiaceae bacterium
CGTAGCCGAACTTCCTGATGCGGGCGAGCGTCGTGGCGAGTGGCTCGGCACGCATCCAGTTGTGTGTCGAAAGGTGCATGGCTGGTCTCCCGAAATGGGCCCGCGGGGACCGCGTTCATCTGGCGTCGCACGCGGCACCCCTTGCCCGACTGGTTTGCTACCAGTTATCCGGCACTGGTTCTACCAATGAGGTGACGAGACGTGGTGTACAGTAAATCTTTTGTTACCGCAAGAAGTCGGGCCTCCATCGTACATCTCTTTGAATCTTAAGAATATCTTCGTTGCAAGGGGGGCTCCCGTCCGGCGCACGGATGGCTTGACCAATCCCCGAGATCTGGTAATACCAGATCAAAGCGAAAGCTTGACTTCGGGCCGGGGGGCCTGGTTGGACTGACTATGGGGTGGGGTTGGAATGGCCGGCGGTGCGGGGGGCATCGTCGGCCATGTCTTTGACTGCGCCGGAGCTGCTTCGGTAAGGACTTGCAGGGGCGGATTTGCGGGGAGGACATCTATGCCCGAAACAATGAAGGGGCCGGGGATTTTTCTGGCGCAGTTTGCCGGCGACGCCGCACCCTTCAACTCTCTCAAGTCCATTGCCGAATGGGCCGCCGGGCTGGGCTACAAGGGAGTCCAGATTCCGACCTGGGACGGACGGCTGTTCGATCTCGCCAAAGCCGCCGGCTCGAAGACCTATTGCGACGAGGTCAAGGGCGTGTGCGCCGCAGCCGGGGTCGAGATCACCGAACTGTCGAGCCATCTCCAGGGACAGCTCGTTGCGGTTCACCCCGCCTATGATGCACAGTTCGACGGCTTCGCCCCGGCTTCGGTACACGGCAATCCCACGGCCCGGCAACAATGGGCCGTCGAGCAGATGCACTTCGCCGCCCAGGCGTCGAGACATCTAGGCCTGCAGACTTCGGTGTCGTTCTCGGGAGCGCTGGCATTCCCATATCTCTATCCGTGGCCGCAACGGCCGGCGGGGCTGATTGAGGAGGCGTTCGCCGAACTCGGCCGGCGCTGGAAGCCGATACTGGACGCCTATGACGATGCAGGAGTCGATCTCTGCTACGAGATCCATCCCGGCGAGGATGTCTTCGACGGCGCCACGTTCGAGATGTTCCTGGAGGCCGTCGCTGGACACACCCGCTGCAACATCAACTACGATCCGTCACATTTCCTGCTGCAGCAACTCGACTATCTGGCCTTCATCGACATCTATCACGAGCGGATAAAGGCGTTTCACGTCAAGGACGCCGAGTTCAATCCGACCGGCCGCCAAGGAGTATATTCCGGGTATCAGAGATGGATCGACCGGGCCGGCCGGTTCCGCTCGCTCGGCGACGGCCAGGTCGACTTTTCCGGCATCTTTTCGAAGCTGGCCCAGTACAGCTATGATTCCTGGGCAGTGCTGGAATGGGAATGCTGTCTCAAGCACCCGGAGGACGGCGCTGCGGAAGGCGCGCCTTTCATCCAGCATCACATCATCCGCGTCACCGAAAAGGCTTTTGACGATTTCGCGGGCGGCGCGACGGACAAGAAGCTGCTGAAGGCGATGATGGGGCTGTGAGCGGCCGAGCGCCGCGCGTGGCAAGACCCGCCGCGCTGCCCCGCTTCTGCACGGTCCGGGAATCCGAGGGGAGGAGAGGATGGTTGGCGGCAGGCAGACAGGATCGGGAAGCGCTCCGATCCGCTACGGCATGGTGGGTGGCGGACAGGGCGCCTTCATCGGCGCCGTCCACCGCATTGCGGCAAGGATGGATGGCGAGTTCGAGCTCGTCGCCGGCGCCCTGTCCTCGGAACCGGCCCGCGCCAAAGCTTCGGCGGCCGACCTCGGGCTGGACCCGGCGCGCAGCTACGGCAGCTTCCTTGAGATGGCCAGGGCCGAGGCGAAACGCCCCGACGGCATCGAGGCGGTCGCCATCGTGACCCCCAACAATGTACACTATCCGGCGGCAAAGGCCTTTCTCGAAGCGGGCATCCACGTTATCTGCGACAAGCCGCTAACCTCTAGCCTCGCCGATGCGAAGAAGCTCGCGGCGCTCGTCCAGAAGTCAGGCAGGCTGTTCGTACTGACCCACAATTACACCGGCTATCCGATGGTCAGGCAGGCCAGGGAAATGGTCGCAGCCGGCAAGCTCGGCCAGCTGCGGCTCGTGCAGGCAGAATACCCGCAGGACTGGCTTACCGAGAAAATCGAGGACAGTGGCCAGAAGCAGGCCGCCTGGCGGGTCGATCCAAGACAGTCGGGGGCCGGCGGGTCGACCGGCGATATCGGCACGCACGCCTACAACCTCGCCCGCTTCGTTTCGGGCCTGGAGCTCGATTCCCTGTCGGCCGACCTCGACAGTTTCGTCGCCGGGCGCGCCCTCGACGACAATGCGCATATCCTGCTGCGCTTCAAGGGCGGCGCCAAAGGCATGATCTGGGCGAGCCAGGTCGCGCCCGGCCACGAAAACGGGCTGAAGCTCCGGGTCTACGGAACCAGGGGCGGCCTGGAATGGGTGCAGGCCGACCCCAATTACCTCTGGTACACGCCGTTCGGCCAGCCGAAGCAACTGCTGACCCGCGCCGGGGCGGGCGCGGGAGCGGCCGCGGCGCGCGTCACCCGCGTGCCATCCGGTCATCCAGAGGGCTATCTCGAGGGCTTTGCGAACATCTATGCCGAAGCTGCCCGAGCCATCCGCGCAGCGCGCGGCAAGGGCCGGCAACCAAAGGATGTGCTCTACCCCACCGTCGAGGACGGGGTCGAGGGCGTCGCCTTCGTCGAGGCATGCGTCAAATCCTCGAGAAAGAACGCCGCCTGGACGAGGCTCGACGCCGGCGTGCGCTGAACGATACGCGCGCCCTGCCGCCATCTCCCTGCAGGCGGCCGTCGGCCCGGCCGCGTCGCGAGATTCCGACCGTCCGCTAGCAAGCGAAGGTG